>NZ_JANSIC010000198.1:0-4852 GCF_047461955.1 Synechococcus sp. R55.7 | reverse complement strand
AGACTGAGTTTTGAGGCTCCAGCAGCAGCACTTGCCAGCGCAGCAAGCGTTGCAGTTGCTCAAAGCTCAGGGGGCACTCTAGGCCAGCCTGGATCTCTTGGACGGTGCGGATCCCGTCCACCTGTTGGAGAAAGGCGAAGGCTTCTTCGCTCAGGGAGATGGCTTCGTAAGCATAGTTGAAAATGCTCCGCCCCGGCCACAGGCCCAGACAGGGGCTGAGGTGGGCAATGGCTGATGCTACACTTTCCGGGCTTGTCCATTCCCAGCAGCGGATGGGGGGCTTGCCGAGAAACAGCTCGTAGTGGGCTACCACCGGATCCAGCAGCTCGATCAGGCGATAGCGTTCCGGTTCCGGCAGCTGAGCCGCCTGAGCCAGCAGGGCCTCGTCCTGGCCCAACACCCGTTCCAGCCGCCAAAACTCCGGGTTGGAAAAGCGTAAAAACTGCAGTCCAGAAGCCCGGATTAATTCAAACAGAGTCTCGATGGTGTAGTCCACTTCCTGGGGGTGCAGGTACATATCGGCGAAGCATTCGTCGTCCACGTTCTCGATGGCCCAGCGGGCCCGTTCTTGCTGCTGGATGCGGTTGGTTTCCGGCAAGATCTCGAAAAGGCGGCGGCCCACCTGGAGACCCCTCTGCAATTGCTCCGCCGAGGCAAGGGTCTGGTGTTCAGAACCCGTTACCAGCAGGCGGATGGCCTTTTGCATGAGGCGGATTTCGTGGCGGCCCAGCTCACCATACACAAACAGGTGCAAGAGCCCGCCGGGAGCCAATTTGCCGGCCAAAGCCTGCAGCCCCGCTAGCGGATCGGGCAGGTGGTGGAGCACGCCCACGCAGTTGATGAAGTCAAACTGCCCCGGCAGTTGGTCGATGTCGTAGACGTTGAGCTGGCGAAACTGCACCGGCGGTGCCTGGGAAGCCCGACAACGGGCCTCGGCAATCTCCAGGGCGCGGCTGCTCAGATCAAAGGCCCAAATTTCTGCGTTGGGGTTTTGGTGGGCAATGTATTCTGTTCCCACTCCCGAGCCACAGCCCGCATCCAGAATGCGCACCTTGCGCCGACCCGGATGGGATCCCGTACAAAAGGCATGGGCCTGGGGCCAACTCCAGCGCCAATTCCACCCTGGCGGGGGAACAGTGCCGACGGGCTGCGGGGGGAAAGGGTAGAGCTCGTAGAGCTGCCGCACTTGGTTGAGCACTTGTTCGGCGCTGGGGGAGTTGGGCTGCATGGACTATCTGTTGGAGCCAGCAAGACTATAGTGACAATATCCCCCTCCCAAACTCCTGCTGAGCCTACTGTTATGAAAGTGCTTCGCACTGCCAGCGCAAAAACTTCTTCTCATCCTCTGCAAACCGGCCTCACCTTCGACTGGATCAGGCTGACGGCTGAGCTCAAAAAGATTCTGGATCCCCAGCGGGTGATCAGCAAGCCGGAGGAGCTGCTGGTTTACGAATGCGATGGGCTGGTCAGCTACCGGCAAAGGCCGGCGCTGGTGGTGCTGCCCCGCACAACAGAAGAGGTAGCGCAGGTGGTGAAGCTGTGCAGCCGCTACCAGGTGCCCTTCGTGGCGCGGGGATCCGGTACGGGCCTCTCAGGGGGAGCCCTGCCGGTGGAAAATAGCGTCGTCATCGCCACCACCCTGATGAAGCAGATCCTGGAAATCGACCTGGACAACCGCTGCATGGTGGTGCAGCCGGGGGTTATTAACACTTGGATTACCCAGGCCGTGGCCGCCCAAGGCTACTTTTATGCGCCGGATCCCTCTAGCCAGTCGGTTTGCTCCATCGGAGGTAATGTGGCGGAGAACTCCGGCGGTGTTCACTGCCTCAAGTACGGCGTAACAGCCAACCACATTCTCGGCCTGACGGTGGTGCTGCCGGATGGGGAGGTGGTGTGCTGGGGAGGCAAGATCCCGGAGATGCCCGGCTACGACTGGGTGGGGCTGTTTGTGGGATCCGAGGGCACCCTGGGCATTGCCACCGAGATTACCCTGCGCTTGCTCAAGGCCCCGGCTCAAGTGCAGGTTTTGCTGGCAGACTTTGACAGTGTGGAAGCGGCGGGATCCACCGTCTCCGACATCATTGCTGCCGGGATCATCCCCGCCGGCCTGGAGATTATGGACAACTTCAGCATCAATGCCGTGGAGGATGTGGTGCAGTTGGGCTACTATCCGCGGGATGCGGCGGCCATTTTGTTGGTGGAGGTGGATGGGCTGGAACTGGAGGTGGAAGAAGCCAGCCAACAGGTGAGGGCGCTGTGCTTCAAAAATGGGGCGCGACAGGTGCAAGTCGCATCCGACCCGGAAGAGCGGGCGCGGGTGTGGAAAGGACGTAAGGCAGCATTTGCCGCCATGGGCAAGCTCAGCCCCAACTACTATGTTCAGGATGGGGTGATCCCCCGCAGCCAGCTAGCCTTTGTCTTGAAGGAAATCGAGCGCCTCAGCCGTGAGTACGGTTATCCGGTGGCCAATGTGTTTCACGCTGGCGACGGCAATCTGCACCCCTTGATCCTCTACGACGAGTCGGTGCCGGGATCCCTGGAGCAGGTGGAGAAACTGGGGGGCGAGATCCTTAAGCTCTGCGTGCGCTTGGGGGGCAGCATCTCCGGCGAACATGGCATCGGGGCAGACAAACGCTGCTACATGCCGGAAATGTTTACGCCTGCGGATCTGGAGAGCATGCAATGGGTGCGGCAGGTGTTCGACCCCCAGCACATCGCCAACCCCGGCAAGATCTTTCCCACCCCCCGCACCTGCGGTGAGTCAGCCCACGCCCACAGCCAACCAGAATGGCAAGGGATCCCAGTCTTTTGATTTTGAAAGTTTGAAGGTGCTCCGAACCGCTGGCGTGATGGGAATAGCCCTCAGGCTGGGATCAGCCGGCTTGGCGTTGCTGCTGCAGCTCGGCAAAGGCTCGACAGAAGTCTTCCTGTTGGATGACCAGGGTTTTGGCATCCACCGTCTCGGAAGTGGCGCGGTGGCGGCGGATGGCGGCAATGGCGGCGCGGTTGCTGAGCAGGGCCAGGTCGGCACCACTCCAACCTTCGGTCTGCTCGGCCCACCCCTGTAAGTCCACATCAGGCCCTAGGGGACGCTTGCGGTTGTGAACGGCCAAAATTTCCCGTCGCCCGCTGCGATCCGGCAGCTCCACGCTCAGGTGCAGCTCCAACCTGCCGGCCCGGGTGAGGGCGGGATCCAAACTGGCTTTGCGGTTGGTGGCGGCCACCACCAACACCCCCTGGCTGGGGCGGATCCCGTCCAGCTCTGCCAGCAGCTGCCCCAGAACGCGGTCGCTGACCCCACTATCCCCGGAGTAGCTTCCCCGCGCCGGGGCGAGGGTGTCGATCTCGTCGATGAAGATGACACAGGGGGCGCATTGGCGGGCGCGGGCAAAAAGTTCCCGTACCGCCTGCTCGGAGGATCCCACCCATTTGCTCAAGAGCTCCGGGCCGGAGACGGCAATGAAGTTAGCCTTGGCCTGGGAAGCGATGGCTTTGGCCAACAGGGTTTTGCCAGTGCCAGGGGGGCCGCTGAGGAGGATGCCCTTGGGCGCTTGGGCCTGAGCCTGCTCGTACAACTCAGGGTGCAGCAGGGATCCCTCGATGGCCTCTTGCAAAATCTGCTTGGCGTGCTCCAGGCCGCCAATTTGATCCCAGCTCACCTGCGGGGATTCAATCTCCACCGAGCGCAGCACCGCCGGCTTCACCTGTTGCAGAGCCTGTTGAAAATCTGCTGCGGTTACCGTCAGGGACTCGGGGATGGGGGATCCCAAATCGGGCACCTGCCGCCGCAAAGCCGCATAGGCTGCTGCCTGGCACAGGCCCCGCAGATCTGCCCCCACAAAGCCCAGCGTCTGATCCGCCAGGCTGTCCAGATCCACATCCTCCGCCAAGGGCATGCCGCGGGTGTGGATGGCCAGGATCTCCCGCCGCCCCTCCCGGTCCGGCACCTTGAAGATCACCTCCCGATCAAAGCGCCCCGGTCGCCGCAGAGCCGGATCCAGAGCCTCGGGCCGGTTGGTGGCTGCCAGCACCACGATCCCCTTTTGGGCCACAAACCCGTCCATCAGCCCCAGCATCTGGGCCACCAGGCGTTTTTCCACCTCCCCCTCGACAGTGGCGCGGTTGGGCACTAGGGCATCGATTTCGTCAATAAACACCAGACAGGGAGCCGATTTGGCTGCCTTTTCAAACAGTTGCCGCAGGCGCGCCTCCGCCTCGCCGTAGTACTTGCCGATCAGCTCCGGGCCGACAATGGCGATGTAGTTCACCCCCAGGCTCTCGGCCAGGGCGCGGGCCGTCAGGGTTTTGCCGGTGCCGGGGGGGCCTACCAACAACACGCCGCGGGGCGGATCCAACCCCAGCTTGGCCAGCAGATCGGGCCGCTTGAGGGGGATCTCCACCATCTCCCGCAGCGCTTGGAGCTGTTCCCTCAGTCCCCCCACATCCTTGAGGCGTGGCCCAGCCCAAGACTCTGGGCGGTCGGCAGAAGTTGCTGGCGGGTCGGGCACAGCGGCCTTGGACGGTTCCTGGAAGCGAACCGCAGACATCACTTGGGGCTCGCTGCTCCAGGGGGGATCCCCCGTTTGGGCAGGGCTGCGGCGGCGGGGGATGGAGCCGGAAGGGGGAATAGAACTGCCCAGAGGACGGGCCTGGATGCGGACTTCGGTTCGCAGCTCTCCACTTTGCTTTTTCTCGTCCAGCTTCTGAGCCAGCTCGATCAACTGCTCAATGCCCTGTACAAAGTCACTTAAATTGGCCATAGCCGGGATTTTCCATCCACACAAGTTATCTGCAAATTGACCCGCCAGAGGTGCTAACTCATCCCCTGCCTGGCCAGCTCAGGTGAGGAGAG
>NZ_JANSIC010000197.1:2575-4854 GCF_047461955.1 Synechococcus sp. R55.7 | reverse complement strand
AGGTACGGCTTGGGCCTATCGCCAGGGATCCCTGATCTGCCTTGATAGGGCTGTGGGCTGCTTCATTGCCTTGGCCCCTGCCGACTCCTAAACTAGCAGTGAAGCCGACTCAAGGAGGGAAGCATCCTGAGCCCCCAGTTTTGCTTGAAATCATTGGTCAAGTGCTTCAGAAGCAGCATAGACAGCCCAAAGGAGCAGCAGGCCGCGGAAAATAGGCTCCAGCCTTTGGCGAGGGCGGAGGTTCTGAGCATGCCAGCAGTGCAGAGCACTGCCCCCTTGGTGGAGCTGCGCCAAGTTTCCAAGCGCTTCGGCTCGACGGTGGTGCTTGACCACGTGGATCTGAAGGTGTACCGGGGTGAGGCCCTGGGCCTGGTGGGGCCTTCGGGCACCGGGAAATCGACGCTGCTGCGCATCATCGCCGGCCTAACGGAGCCAGACGCTGGAGAAGTGCTCTGGTGCGGGATCCCGCTCCCGGAGATTCAAGCCCATCATGCAACTCCCCCTTTGCGAGTAGGGATGGTGTTTCAGCAGGCCGCCCTCTTCGACTCCCTGACGGTGGAAGAAAACGTGGGGTTTTTGCTCTACGAGCACTCGCAGTTGCCCCGCTCCCGTATTCAGGAATTGGTGGCCGCCAAGCTGGAGGCGGTGGGACTGGCGGGCAAAGAGCACAACCTGCCAGAAGAACTCTCGGGGGGGATGCGCAAACGGGCCAGCTTCGCCCGCGCCATTATGGAGGATCCTTCTCTGCCCCAGGATGAGCCCCAATTGCTGCTGTACGACGAGCCCACAGCGGGCTTGGATCCCATTGCCTCCACGGTAATTGAAGATCTCATCCGGGAGCTGCAGCAGGTGAAAAAAGCCTGTGAGAGCTACATTGTGGTGACCCACCAGCACAGCACCATTTACCGCGCCACCGACCGCATTGTCCTGTTGGCTCAGGGGCGGGTGCAGTGGGAGGGATCCGTGCAGCAGATTGAAACGTGCGATAACCCCTTTGTGCGGCAGTTTTTCAGCGGTAGCGTAGAAGGGCCAATTCAAGTGGCGGGGCAGGTGTGATGCGTTCGCGAGCAGTGCGAGAAGGGGCAGTGGGCCTGTTGATCCTGGCGGGGGCGCTGGGCTTTGCCGGCCTGTTTTTGTGGATCTACAACCTGCGCTTCGGCAGTCGCGGCTTTCAATTTACCGTCACCTATACCAACGTGGCCGGGCTGGCCGAGGGATCCAGCGTGCGGCTGCGGGGGGTAACCGTAGGTCGGGTGGAGCGTATCACGCCTCAACCCAATCAAGTGGAGGTGCAGGTGGCCATTGACCAGCCTTTGGCTATTCCCCGCAACGCCCTGTTTGTAACCAAACAGACGGGGTTGGTGGGGGAAACGGTGATGGACATCCTGCCCCAGGGGAGGGGTCAGGCGGCAACGGGATCCCCTCTGGCAGCGGATTGCGACAGCAGTCAAATCATCTGCGATGGGGATGTGGTGGAGGGCAAACCTGGAGTGGATTTTGGCCAGTTATTGATCCGGCTGGATCAGTTGCTCACACGGATCAACGACGATGAGCTCTTCGACACCCTTAACGCCACCCTAGAAGGGCTCACCCGCGTTGCCAATAGCGTGGCCGATCTCTCAGAAACCGTGGAAGAGCGAGTAGCTGCCCTGCGCACCGAAGATCTGGACTTGTTGCAATTCACGACCGCTGCCACAGCCATCCAAGACGCGGCTGGGGCTGTGAGGGGAACTGCCCGCAGTTTTCAAGCGGCTGCCGATCAATTCACCGCCCTGGTGGATCAAAACCGCACTTCCCTTAACGCCGTCCTGGAGAACATTCAGCAGGTGAGCGCCGATCTCCAGGCCATGTCGAGCGCGGTGCGCCCGCTGGTTACCGATCCGCAACTCCAGGCCGATGTGCGCCAGATCCTGGCCGAGGTGCGAGCGGCTGCGGAGAACGTGGCCCAAGCTACCGAAGATCTGCAGCAGATTGCCGCCAGCCTCAACGATCCGGGCACTTTAGCTACTCTGCGCCAAACCCTCGATTCCGCCCGCATCACCTTTCAGAATATGCAAAAAATTACCGCCGACATCGACGAGCTGACCGGGGATCCCCAGTTTCGCCGCGGCATTCGAGAGTTGGTATTGGGGCTGAGCAACTTGGTCTCCAGCGTCCCTGGGGAAGATGGGATCCAGCCCGCGGTGGCCGAAGGGTATCACTTTCGTTTTGCGCCCGTCTCTTTTGCCCAGGGGATTGTCTCTGGATCCCAAGGATGGCAGCCGCAGACTTCCCCATAA
>NZ_JANSIC010000197.1:0-2475 GCF_047461955.1 Synechococcus sp. R55.7 | reverse complement strand
AACAACGGCGGCCAAAGCCGTTGAAGGGATCCCCAACCTGGGGTAGGCTTTGCGGATAAGGTGTTGCCTGTATTGCTACGCAACGCTGGTGCGACTGAGGTTGAGGTGTGAGGAATGTGTGGCATTGTCGGCTACGTGGGTTTTCAGTGGGCTGCCCCCATCCTGTTGGAGGGCCTGCGCACCTTGGAGTATCGGGGCTATGATTCTGCCGGCATTGCCACAGTGGATCCCGAAGAAGGATTGAGAGTTGTCCGCGCTACCGGCAAGCTGCACAACCTGCTGGTGAAGCTGACGGCCAACATGCCCACCGCCAAGGTAGGGATCGGACATACCCGCTGGGCCACCCACGGCGGCGTGACCGAAGAAAATGCTCACCCCCACTGCGACGAGCGCGGGCGCATTGTGGTGATCCAAAACGGCATTGTGGAAAACTACCTGGAGCTGAAGGAGCGCCTCTTGGAGCGGGGGATCCCATTCCGCTCCCAAACCGATACGGAAGTGATCGCCCAACTGCTCGGCCTCTATACAGAAGAGCTGGGCTCCTTTGAGGCGGCCTTTGGCCAGGTCATGGGGCAACTGCGGGGGGGAAACGCCGTAGTGGCTCTGGATCGGGAGGCGCCGGATCGGCTGATCGCAGCCCGTTTGGGCAATGCCGGAGCCGTGGTGGTGGGAGAGGGAGAAGGGGAAAACTTCGTCGCCTCCGATCTGCCTGCCATTGTCCGCCATACCCGCAAGGTGGTGTTCTTAGAAGATGGGGAAATGGCGGTTCTCACGGAGTCTCAAGTGCGCTACCTGCGCATTACCGGCGAGGAGCTGCGCAAATCCAGCATCACCGTGGCCTGGGATCCCGTCTCAGCCGCCAAGGGAGGCTACAAGCACTTCATGCAAAAGGAGATCTTTGAGCAGCCCCGCACCACCACCGATACGCTACGGGGGCGGGTGGATCTGGAACAGGGCCGGGTGACACTGGAGGGGCTAACGCTTTCTGAAGCACAACTGGCCCACATTGAGCACATCCACGCCGTAGCCTGTGGTACTGCCTGGCACGCCTGCTGGGTGCTCAAGTACTTCATCGAGAGCTTGGCCCGTACCCCTGTAGAGGTGGACTATGCCTCTGAGTTTCGCTACCGCCAGCCGGTGTTGCGCCCCAACCACCTGTTGCTGGCCTTAACCCAGTCGGGAGAAACCGTCGATACGCTGGCAGCCATGAGCGAGGCCCGCACCCAAGGGATCCCGACTCTGGCGATTGTCAACGCCATCGGATCCCAGGCCAGCCGTCTGGCGGATGCCGGGGTTCTCTACATCCATGCCGGTCCGGAGATTGCCGTGGCTTCCACCAAAGTGTTTACCGGCATGTTGGTGGCAGGGTACTTGCTGGCCCTGCAACTGGCCCAAGCCAAAGGGATCCTCAGCCCGGCCCAGATCCAAGCCCACCTGCAAGCCTTGATTGAGCTGCCGGGCAAGATCAGCCTGATGCTGAAGGACGCCGCCCTCTACGACCAACTGGCGGAGCAGTACCATCATGTTGCCAACATGCTCTATCTGGGCCGCTGGGTTAACGCCCCGATTGCCCTGGAAGGAGCTTTGAAGATGAAAGAGGTGAGCTATATCCACGCCGAAGGCTACCCGGCAGGGGAGATGAAGCATGGCCCTATCGCCCTCATCGACGAGCGGGTGCCGGTGGTGTGCATTGCCACCCGGGATCCCGTCTACGAAAAAATGCTCTCCAACATCGAACAGGTGCGGGCGCGGGGGGGACGGGTGATCGCCCTCATCAACCCCGAAGACACCCAGGTGCGGGAGAAAGCCGACCACATCATCGAGGTGCCCAGCACGACACCCCTGTTGTCGGCGGTTCTGAACGTGATCCCCCTGCAGTTGTTCGCCTATGCCATGGCTTTGCGCCGCGGAGCCGATGTGGATCAGCCGCGCAACTTGGCCAAGTCGGTAACGGTGGAGTAACGGCTGTTGCCCTTGCCGCCCCTGGCCTCTGGTTTTTGCAAAATCGGGCAGATCACCTCTTTTTCATCAGCAGCCGCAGGGGGGATCTGCCAATCGGAGAGGAGACCTTGAATTTGGCTTTTCAGCGCTTGCAGATCGGCAATTCGCTGTTCAATCTCCTGCAGCTTGCCTTGCAGATGCTGGCGAATTTCTGGACAAGGCTGCTCCCCTCGGTCGTGGACATCCAGGATTTGGCGGATTTCTTCTAAGCTCAGGCCCAGGCTCTGGCAGCGGCGGATAAAAGCCAGGCGAACCAAAACCGAAGGGTCGAACAGCCGATAGCTGGACTCCGCCCGTTCCACCGTTGGCTTCAGCAGGCCTATCGATTCGTAGTAGCGCACCGTGCGTACAGGCAAGCCGGCTGCTAGAGCCACCTGGCCGATCTTCAGGCTGGCAGACAAGTCCTGGACAGCAGCAGGATTCGACATGTCCCCAACTGGATCCCTGTAGATTTCTTCAGCGTGACATACTCCC
>NZ_JANSIC010000196.1:0-4915 GCF_047461955.1 Synechococcus sp. R55.7 | reverse complement strand
CACTAGTCACTAACAGAGGGCAGGGCTTCCCGGCGGTCTAGCTAACGCTACGCATCGCCAACAGGAGCGATGAGCAGGGGAAACGCTACAAAAAACAAACCGTGAAAAATCCCCCGGCCTCAAGGGTGAGGAGAACGTCAAACTGCCCAAAATTCCCCTGCAATTTGCAATGGCCACAAAAGGGGATCCCTAGAGCTTGCGGGAATAGAACTCAACCACCAAAAGCTCGTTGACCGGGGCGCAAATTTGCTCGCGGGGGGGCAATTCCTTGATGCGTCCGCGCAGCTTTTCTTTGTCAAACTCCAGGTAGTCCGGCAAAAACAACCCCGGATACTCCGCGTAGGCGGCCACCAGCTTGCGGGAAGATTCCTTATTTTTTACTGTAATCACATCCCCCACTTTGCAGCCATAGCTGGGAATGGTTACCTTTTGGCCGTTAACCTCTATGTGGCCGTGGCTCACGAGCTGCCGAGCTGCCGGAATGGTTGGAGCCATGCCCAGACGAAACACGATGCAATCCAACCGCATTTCCAGCATTTGCAGCAAGGCCAAACCGGTGGATCCCTTGGAGCGCCGTGCCTTGCGCATGTAGCGGATCATCTGCCGCTCGCTCAGCCCGTAGTTGAAGCGCACCTTCTGCTTTTCTTCTAAGCGAATGGCATATTCGGATTTTTTCTTGCGCTCGGCGCCATGCATACCGGGCGGGTTGGTATTTTTGGGGCGCTTGCGCGTCAAGCCGGGCAGATCAAGTCCCCCGAAGCGACGAATAATTTTTAGGCGGGGGCCTGTGTAGCGGGACATGCGGGCATTTCTCCGAAATCAGCAAACAAAGTCAGCAAGAGATGGTCAGCTGGGGAGCAAGAGGACGAGGCACCAAAAGAATCAGCGATCTACTATATTAAGCGTTTAGTTCCTGCTTTGGACAAGGGGTCAAGGCTGTCTTTTGGGATCCCGTCTCCACCGTTGTATTCACCCTGTCAGTCGTAGTGAACCCCCAGCTGGGTGCGGATGAAAGCGCGATCTTCGCTAAGCAAGCCGTTGAGGGTGCGCCGTTCCCCCAAGATGGGATCCGGATCCAGGCCGATGGCTTCCAAGTCGGCCAGCACCATCAGCTCCACCAACTGCGGGAAGCTCACCTTGGGCTCCCATCCTAGGACTCGCTTGGCTTTTGAAGCATCCCCCAACAGCAGATCCACCTCGGTTGGGCGGTAGTAGCGGGGATCGATCTCGATCAACACTTGGTCTTTGTACAACCCCTGTTCGGCTTGGCCGGAGCCTTTCCAGGTAATCGGCAGGCCCACCAGCGCGAAGGCCCGTTCCACAAACTCGCGCACAGTGTGGGTTTCCCCGGTAGCCAGCACATAGTCATCCGGCTGGGGTTGTTGGAGCATCATCCACATCCCCTCGACGTAGTCTTTGGCGTAGCCCCAGTCCCGCTTGGCATCCAGGTTGCCCAGGTAGAGCTTGTCCTGTTTGCCGGCCACAATGCGGCTGACGGCGCGGGTGATCTTGCGGGTTACAAAGGTTTCCCCTCGCCGTGGGCTTTCGTGGTTGAACAAGATACCGTTGCAGGCGAAGAGGTTGTAGGCTTCGCGGTAGTTGACCGTCTGCCAGTAGCCGTACACCTTGGCACAGGCATAGGGGCTGCGCGGGTAGAAGGGGGTGGTTTCCTTTTGCGGGATCTCTTGCACTAGGCCGAACATCTCCGAGGAGCCTGCCTGGTAAAACTTCACCCGGATCCCGGTGCGCTGCTGGTAGTCGCGGATGGCCTCTAGAAGACGCAGCGTGCCCATGGCCACTGCATCGACGGTGTATTCCGGCGCATCAAAGCTCACCCGCACGTGGGATTGGGCCCCCAGGTTGTACACTTCCGTCGGCTGCACCTGTTCCAGGATCCTGCGCAGGGTGGTGCCATCCGTGAGATCCCCGTAGTGAAGGAATAGCCTAGCCTGGGGGTCATGGGCATCCACGTAGATGTGGTCGATGCGGTCGGTGTTGAAGGTGCTGGCGCGGCGGATGATGCCGTGAACTTCGTAGTTTTTCTTCAACAACAGCTCGGCCAGATAGGAGCCATCCTGTCCGGTGATGCCGGTAATTAGGGCACGTTGGGTCATAGAGCTGGGGGCAAAGACTAGGAAAACACCAAAAATCAAAATGGCCTGAGGCTCAAGTCCAATGGCAAAACTCAAACCTCAAAGCGGAGACCTTGAAGCTAGAACATTATAGTGCAGCGGGACTCCTTCTCCTCAGGCAGGGCCCGCCGAGGCACATTCCTGGCCAAGGGTGTGGTCTTTCAACCGTTGCAAAGCGGCAGTCAGGGCTGTGGGCCAGGGATCCGGCTGGCGCAGTTGTCGCACTCCCTGGGGCAGGCACAGCACAGAGGCGCGGCTGGTGCGGGCAATGGCTTCCAGATCCGGCAAGGGATCCAGCAGCAGCCCTTTTTCCATAACTTTGCGCAAGAGCGGTTCGTAGCCAGGAGGCGGGGGCTCGTCAGCATGGCCCAACAAGTCTCCTTCAGGGCCGCGAAAGATCTGCTTGCGACCGGGAAGGGTGGCTTTGGCAAAGGAAGCTTTGGCCACTGGGATCCCATTGATTTCCACCAATTTGTACACCCCGTTTACGCCTTCTCCAGTTACCAGGCGGGTGCCCACCCCATAACCGCTGATGGGGGCTTGGGAGCGATGCAGGCGCTCGATCTCGTATTCATCCAAATCCCCACTGACGAACACCGGGGCGCCTTGAGGCAAAATTTGTTTCACCCGGCGAGAGAGATCTTCCAAATCTCCCGAGTCGATGCGCACCCCGCCGATTTCCCCCTGGGATCCCAGTTGATCTGGGCTTCTGGCCGCAAAGAGCTGGGCTGCTGTGCGCGCCCCTTGGATGGGATCGTAGGTATCGATTAGAAGCGCAGCTTGGGGAAAGTAGCGCCGAAAGGATTGAAAGGCGCGGGTTTCGTCTCCCGAGAGAGCAGCAATGGCCATCACTAGGGAATGGGCCATGGTTCCTGCCGGCTTGCGCCCCAATTTCAGGGCTGCCAAGACGTTGGAGGTGGCATTGAACCCTGCCGCCAGAGCCGCCCGGGCTGCCCACAGCCCCGCCTGGGGACCAAAAGCTCGCCGGGTGCCGAACTCCAACAAAATGGCCTCATCCCCTGCTGCATCTCGCATACGGGCCGCCTTGGTGGCGATCAGGGTCTGGTAGTTAAAGGTGGACAGCAGATAGGTCTCCACCAGTTGGGCTTGCCAGAGGGGGGCTTCCACCCGCAACAGGGGCTGGTTGGCGAAAATGGCGGTTCCTTCCGGCACCGCCCACACATCCCCCTCAAACCGGCAGCGGGCCAGCAGCTCCCAAAAGCGCTCCGGCGCATCGGCGAAAATGCCCGTTTCCCGCAGCGCTCGCAAAGCCTCGGGGGCGAAGCTCAGTTGCTGCAGATAGTCCACTGCCTGGGTGAGCCCCATGGCGATTAGGTAGCCATAGTCGGTGGGCAGCCGCCGCACAAACAGCTCAAAGGCAGCGGGCTGAGACTCTAGCCCTTCCCCCACGTAGCAGGCGGCCATGGTGAACTGGTACAGGTCGGTTAGCAGGCCATAGTCTTGGGGCCGCAACGACGAGAAATCAGGGCTCAACATGAAAAACCTCGGGGCAGAAGCCAGTGGGGAACGGCGGGATCGAGCAGAGGGCTGTTGCGAAGGTTATAGTGAAACTTACCATAAGTAAGGCTGCTTGTAGGGATCCACCAGAAGCATCACAACCCCAAAAAACCCTAAAAATCGGCCTCGACAAGACACCAAACCCAAACTCAGCCAGAAATACAGGCGGCCATCTGGACAAAATCTTGCCCCCAACTTATAGTGAAACCAACCATAAGTGTTACCCGTCCAACTCTATCGAGCGGGTGCAAGCCTGGTCAATCCAGCCCCCACCGGAAGAACGCCATGAATACCACTCTACAGGAGCTAACTGTTAAGGCTCCAGCGGGCCTTCCCCCCCACTTTGATCCGGAGCGGGTGGGAGAGATTTGGCGCGTGCCCTACCAACAGCGGGCAGCAGAAGCCGAGCTCTGGGCCAAGGAGCAAGGGATCCCGCCGGCAGAGGCGGATCGGGTGCGGGTGGGCTTGTTGCTCATTGATGTGCAGAACACCTTTTGCATTCCCGGCTTTGAGTTGTTTGTGGCCGGTTCCGGCGGATTGGGAGCGGTGGAAGACAATCGACGGCTTTGTCAGTTCATCTACCGCAATTTGGCTTGCCTCACCCAGATCATTGCCACTCTCGACACCCACACGGCCATGCAGATCTTCCACCCCGTCTTTTGGGTGGACGCGCAGGGAGCCCATCCTGAGCCGGCCACGGCCATTTCGGCAGCCGATATCCGCTGCGGACGCTGGCGGGTTAACCCCGCCATGGCTGCCAACCTCACCCAGGGGGATCTGACGCGGTTGCAGGTCTACGCTCTGCACTACGCCGAGCAGTTGGAGCAGGGGGGAAAATATCCCCTCATCGTCTGGCCCTACCACTCCATGCTGGGGGGGATTGGCCATGCCCTGGTGCCAGCGGTGGAGGAGGCGATTTTCTTTCACGGCATGGCCCGCTGCAGCCAGCCCAGCCTGCAGCTCAAGGGAGCCAATCCCTTGACGGAAAATTATTCCGTGCTTAGCCCGGAGGTTTTGACTGGGCCGGAAGGGGATCCCATCGACGAGAAAAATGAGCTCCTCATCCACCACCTGCTGCAGTTTGATGCCCTGATCGTGGCTGGCCAAGCCAAAAGCCACTGCGTGGCCTGGACGGTGAGCGACCTGCTGCAAGAGATCCAGGCCACGGATCCCAGCTTGGCCAAGAAAGTCTACCTTCTGGAGGACTGCACCTCGGCGGTGGTGATCCCCGGCGTTGTGGATTTCAGCGAACAGGCGGAGGCCGC
>NZ_JANSIC010000195.1:0-4931 GCF_047461955.1 Synechococcus sp. R55.7 | reverse complement strand
GGAACTCACAAAGGGCTTCCTTGAGTCCAGATTGAGAGTCCCCTTGGGTCCAGAGTCAACATAAAAGGCAGGTTAGTGGCAGCGGCCATCTGCAAATGAACCTGTGGCGGCATCTGGCCCAGACTTTATCGCTGCACACTTCCCCAACAGGCAAAAGGGGCCAACCTGGACAGAGAACATAGCCAACAGAAACGGGCGGAGATCTCCGGGATCCCTGCCCATCCTGGTTTGAGGCGGGTTATTCTCTGCCCTCAGGCGCTTTCAAGACTCTCCCGCCAGGCGGGCGTAAAACAGGCCTTGAATGCGAACAGTGTGGGGTTCCATCGCCCCTTGCTCGGTGCTGGAAGGCTGAATGCTAACAAAGGATCCCGCCATTTCGCCAGTGCTGGGATCCACGCGAGCAATCCGCAGGGACATTTTCCCCTGGGAAACCTCGTCCACCTTGCGGTTGGTGGCAAAATCATCTTTGGCAGCCTGTAGACCTACCGCAGTGTCGTAGCCGGTGTTGGATCCCCGCCCGCGCGGGTCGAGGAAGGTGCTGCTGTGATAGCCGGGCACCAAGAACTCCCCTTCAAAATCGGTCGAAGGGTCAATGGCGGAGCCCTGGGCAGTGGCGACCAAGTCTTTCACGCTAAACAGAAACGGCACCAGCTCGCGGCGGGGCATTTGGCCGGTGGTCGGCTGAAAGGTGATCCCATCCACCACTTTGAGCTCCAGCGCACCGTCTTTGGGAGTCACCTCAGCTTTAATCGGCCCCAGAGTGGCCGCTGAGATCATGATGTTTTTGGCCTTGATGAACTCTTTCTCGCCGTTCCGCTTTTCCTCTTCCACCTCAATTTGCACCGGCTGGAAGCAGACATCCGTCAGCTTCAGGGATCCCCCCCTAGGCACTTCGATACGGCCCCGGGCGTTGTCCGAGACCGAAGGGCAAATGGCGGCCTTGCCGGTGTTGCGGATCTGGTCATAGGTCAGCGGCGCCTTGGCAGCCTTAGCCGGAACAGCAAAGACGCTCAAACAAAGCGCCAACAGGATGGCGAGCAGTGGACGGTACCGCATAATCAACCTCGAAAAACCTTTTTTGAATCTGAACGCTGCTGGGGGAAATAAGCCCGAATGCCCCCATTGTACGCAATCGTGATCCCCCTCAGAGGAAGTGCCTCAAAATTAGCCACCCACCAACAGGGATCCCAGCCAGCGTTCCCGAATCTGGGTGATCAACTCGCGGATAGGCTGTTGGTTGACACGGTAGCTGATGGGATGGGCAATCAGGCGAGCTGTACTCTCGAATAGGCAGTCTCGCTCAATCAGGCCGTTTTCCCTCAGGGTGCGCCCTGTGGCTACCAAGTCGACGATGGCATCGGCCATGCCGGTGAGGGGGGCCAACTCCACCGAACCATAGAGAGAGATAAGCTCCACCGGCAAATCCAGGCGGTCAAAATACTCCCGGGCGCAGCCGACAAACTTAGAAGCCACGCGGGCATGAGCAGGCAACTGAGCTGCCGAGTGGTAGGGGCTATCTTGGGGAAGGGCCACCGACATGCGACAGTGGCCAAATTGGAGATCCAACAGGTGGGCCACCCGCGCTTCGGTGCCGGCATAGCGCTCCCGCAAGACGTCGTAGCCGACAATGCCCAACTGCGCCTGCCCGTACTCCACGTACACCGGCACATCGTGAGTGCGCACCAGCAGCGCTTCGTAGCGTTGTCCGTTCAGCCGGGTGGGGGATTCAATCCGCAGCAGGCGATTGCCGGGATCCAAAAAACGGCTGAAATCGATCCCCACCTGCTGCAGGCATTGAATGGCCTCAGGCAGCAAGGCCCCCTTGGCCAGGGCAATCGTGATGGGTGGGCTGTCGGGACGGCCATCCAGCATCTTTTTCAGGATCTACTACATTTGTCTGATACATCCGTCTGAATCTTGGGCCAGGAGCAATCAATGTAAGAATGCTGGGATCCCCGTCTGCCGGGTGGAACTCTCAGGAGAGACGGGGCAAAACGAGGGGCTCAGGGGAAACCCTTGGCGAAATGCCCAGAGGCGGGCGGGTTCTCCCAGAAGAGCAGACCCCCTCGATTGTAGGGGATCGGAATCCCAGCAGCGATTCCCCAGCCTCTTGAAAGCCCCGCCGGTTCTCTGGAATGCCGATCCTGGGATGATAAAGTCAGAGCACGGTTAGCCCGGAGGAGTGACGACGGCATGAAAGCCATGATCCTGGCAGCAGGCAAAGGCACGCGGGTACGGCCCATCACCTACATGATGCCGAAGCCGATGATCCCCATTTTGCACAAGCCTGTCATGGAATTTTTGGTGGAGCTGCTGCGGGAACACGGCTTCGACCAGATCATGGTCAACACCAGCCACTTGGCCCACCAAATCGAAGACTACTTTCGAGATGGGCAGCAATGGGGGGTTCACATCGGCTTTTCCTTCGAAGGCCATTTTGAGAACGGCCAGCCGGTGGCCGAACCTCTGGGCTCCGCTGGCGGTATGCGCAAGATCCAGGATTTCTCCGGATTTTTCGACAGTACCTTTGTGGTGCTCTGTGGGGATGCCCTGATCGACCTGAACCTCACGCAGATCGTCAACTTCCACAAATCCAAGGGAGCGCTGGCCACTGTGGTCCTGCGGCAGGTGGATCCCAGCCAGGTCTCCAGCTATGGGGTGGTAGTCACCGACGAGACGGGTCGCATCACTGCTTTCCAAGAAAAGCCTAGGCGGGAAGAGGCCCTCGGCCACACCATCAACACCGGCATCTATGTTTTCGAGCCGGAAGTGTTCGACTACATTCCCCCTGGCTGCCCCTACGACATCGGCAGCGATCTCTTCCCGGCCTTGGTGAAAGCGGGTGCCCCCTTTTATGGGATCACGGCTGACTTTCAGTGGGTGGACATTGGCCGCACCCACGACTACTGGCTGGCGGTGCAAAAAGTGCTGCGCGGCGAGATCAAGGGAGTCAAGGTGCCTGGGATCCAGATTCAACCCGGCGTATGGACGGGGATCAACATCCGCGCCAACTGGGATCGCATCCACATCGAGCCACCGGTCTACATCGGGGCCAGCAGCTATTTGGCGGACGGGGTCAAACTCATCGGCCCCACGGCAATTGGCTACGGATGTGTGTTGAATGAAGGGTGTACGCTGGATGGCAGCTTGATTTTTAACTACACCCAGATTGCGGCAGGCGTGACCCTACGCCACCAGATGGTGATGGGTCGCTACTGCATTTCCTCGGATGGCAATGCCATCGACACCGAAGAGTCCAACCTCACGTGGCTGATCGGAGATGCCCGCAGCAATGCCAACGGCAAATCCCCATAGCGCCCTCTACCTCTACGGGATCGTCGCTGCCCCTGGCCCGCGTCATCTGAGTGTGGTGGGGCTGGACAAGCAGCCGGTGCAGGTTCATGGGCTGGGATCCCTGGCCTTCTTGTACTCCCAGGCTCGACAGGAGCGCTACCTGGCCAGCCGGGCCAACTTGCTCGCCCATGAGGCCGTGCTGGAAAAAGTGATGAACGAGGGACACCGGGCTCTGCTGCCTCTGCAATTTGGCCTGGTGGTGAGCGGCTGGGAGCAGGTGGAACGGGACTTGGTGCAGCCCCGCTTGGCGGATCTGCTGGCTCTGCTGGAGCGCCTGGAGGGCAAGCGGGAGGTGGGAGTCAAAGTCTTCTGGGATCCCGAGCAGGAGCTCAAGCTGGGGCTAGAGGAAAACCCTGCCCTCAAAGCTCGGCGAGACGAAATGGCCGGCGCTCCTCTGGGGCTGGACGCGGTAGTCGAGATCGGACGGGCTCTGGAGCAGCTCTTAGAGCAGCGACGTCAGCGCATTGCCCAGACCTTTACAGCAGCCCTCAGCCCCTTGGCCAGCGACCGCGTAGAAGGAGATCTGCTCACCGAAAACATGGCCTACAACGGCTCGTTTTTGATCAATTGGGAAGATGAGCCGGTTTTTGCCCAAAAAGTAGAGGAGCTAGACCAGACCTTCCAGGGGCGGCTGCGCATTCGCTACAACAACTTCACCGCTCCCTACAATTTCGTCAAACTTTGACACACTCAGCTGTATTGGGTCACTTCTCTACAAAAGACAAGAGGAGACCGCTCGGCTGAATGGTCGAAGGCAGGGATCCTTTTGGAGATCTGCTCAGGTATTGTGGGGATGGGCGCTGCAGTGGCTAAGCCGAGGGAGACGGTATGGGGTTGCTTATTTTTATCTTGTTTTTAGCTCTGGCTGCCGGGATCTTGGCTCTAGCCCTTTACCACGAAAAGAAACGTCGAGAAGCTCTGGAGCGGGTAGCTGCACAGCTAGGAATGCGCTTTTCTGCCCAGTTGCCTGAAGAGATTCGATCTCGCTTGTTGCAAGCAGGCTTTGGACTGTTTGAACGAGGCCATGGGCGGCGTTTCTATAATTCGATGTCCAAGCGGCTGATCGATGGCACTGAGATTACCGTTTTTGATTACCAATACACCCGCGGCAGTGGCAAGAGTTCTAGCACTTATCGCCAGTCCGTCTTCTACGCCTATCACGAGGATCTTCATCTGCCCCGTTTTCGGCTGCACCCCGAAAATGCCCTTTTCCATGGCATCGCCAAAGCTTTTGGCATGCAAGATATCAATTTCGAGAGCCACCCTAAGTTCTCCCGGAGCTATCTCTTGCGAGGAGAGAATGAAGCCCAAGTTCGGCTGCGGTTCCATCCTGGCGTCCTTGGTTTTTGGGAGCAGCATCCCAACTATTGCGCCGAAGGAGCTGGCGCCCACCTCATTCTTTGGCAAAATGACCGACAGGTGAGTCCCGAAGAGATAGCAAAATGGATGCGCTTGGGGGAAGAGTTGACTCAACGGCTGCGGCGTATGTAGTAGCAGAGCCTACGGCCCCCCGCCGCGAACGGTCAACCTCGGCCTAAACCTCACCCCAAGAGGGTGCGCTGCAATCTCAAGAACCT
>NZ_JANSIC010000194.1:3020-5029 GCF_047461955.1 Synechococcus sp. R55.7 | reverse complement strand
AGTCATCGATATTGCTCCGCAACACTGTCGCGACTGCTGGTAAGAGAGCTGGTCATGAGCGTCAGTAGCCCTTCCTTCCGTGAACTGCCCATCTTAGAAAGCGGCGATCGTCTCACCCGCGATGAGTTTGAACGGCGCTATCAAGCCATGCCTCAGCTCAAAAAAGCCGAGCTGATTGAGGGAATTGTTTACGTGGCATCTCCCCTCAGATATCGCCGACATGGCAGACCACACAGCCACATCATGGCCTGGCTGGGAGTTTATGAAGCAGCAACGCCGGGGGTTGAGTCGGCGGGCAATCCAACCGTTCGCCTGGACTTGGACAATGAGCCGCAGCCAGATGCCATATTGCGGATGCACGAATCTTGTGGGGGACAGTCCCGCATTAGCGAGGATGACTACATTGAGGGTGCACCGGAGCTGATTGTGGAGATTGCCGCCAGCACAGCTTCCTACGACCTGCATGATAAGCTGCGGGCCTACCGGCGCAACGGCGTGCGGGAATATCTGGTCTGGCTAACCCAAGAGCAAGCCTTTCGCTGGTATGTCTTCCAGAATGGAGAGTACGTGCTGCAACAGCCCAATGAGTCGGGCGTCTTGTACAGTCGAGTGTTTCCGGGGTTGTGGTTAGCCGTGGACGCGCTGCTGACGGGCAACATGCAGCAGGTGTTGGGTGTGCTGCAAAGGGGAATTGAGTCGGAGGAACACCGAGAGTTTGCAGCGCGGTTGGCAACCCGAGAAGCAGAGGCTGGAGCCTAGGCCATGAGTCGGAGGGACGGGTTTGCGCTCGCAAAGGCTCAGGTTAATGGCTGTGGGCCAACAGGTTGGGCTCGAAGACAGCCATCTCCAACCGAAACGGGATCCCCATGTGGGCCAGCCAGTCCTGCAGCGGATCATCGGCCAGCGCCAGGATCTGTCCTTGGAGGGAAACGTGGGCCGGGCGGTGCCAATTGCCCAGTTGATGAATCACCTGGCCCATCTGGATGGGGTTTTCAGGTTGAATCAAGAGCACCGGTTCGGGTTGGGCTCTGACCCGAATGTGTCGCTGCGCATCCGCATAGAGCAGATCCCCATCGTGAAGATGGGTGCCGCGGGGCAGCATCAGCTGGATCTCGGTGCCCCAGTCGCTCACCAGCCGTTGCCGGGATCGCTGGCGGTCGTGCCAAGTGAGGGCAACCACTTCCAAGTGGCCGGGGATCCCCTCTGGCGGCTCGTCCAGCAGTTGCGTCACCGTAATGGCCGCGGGCTCCTCTCCCGCAGCATGGGCATCTTCGCTCATGTTAGGGACTCCAGATATTGGCTGAGGTCTTCTTGAAGGCGAGAGAACTCCACTTCGGTGGAAAGGCGCAGCACCTTGGTTTTCAGAGTCACCAGCACCTTGGCTGCGTGGGGGCCAGCCCAGATGTTGGGGTTGCAGAACATCTCCAAGCTGAAATCTTCAGTAGGGTAACGAAACTCAACCGGCTCCTGAGGCTGCTGTCGGGAACGGATCTTGAGTCGCTCCAAGAGGATTTGCAGAGCCTTGTGCCATTGTTGTGCCGCCTCAGGCGAAAGGGAGAAACTGGCCGAGCCGGTTGCGAAGTTGAGGGCAAACTGAGGAAAATGGGTAGTCATGGAGGCCCGTACCGTTCGCGAAGCGTCCTTTGGAGGGCAGCATTGGACAACAACAGTATCTTACGTCAGCTCTTGCTAATGGGCGTGGGCACAACCACTCTGCTGGCAGAACAGTTGAGAAAGGCTGCCGACGACTTGGTGCAGAAGGGGCAGCTCAACCCAGAAGAGGCATCCAATGTCATCAACAACCTGCTCAACCAGGTGAAGGCCGAGCAGAGTAACTTTGAATCCTACGTTCAGCGGCAGGTGCGCAACGTCCTGCAGGATCTGGGCGTGCCCCGCCAATCGGAAATGGACGAGCTGCGGGGGCGGCTGGATCGGCTGGAGCGGCAGGTGCGCAATTTGGAAAATCAGGTTTACCGCCGGTAGCCGAGCTGAGCCTTCCCCTTTTGCCG
>NZ_JANSIC010000194.1:0-2920 GCF_047461955.1 Synechococcus sp. R55.7 | reverse complement strand
AAGTTCCCATGTCAAGCGAAGTTTTGACCGTCACAGGCCGAGGGATCCCCCTGCTGGGCAACGACATCGACACCGATCGGATTATCCCGGCCCGCTTTTTGAAGTGCGTCACTTTTGACGGCTTGGGCCAGCACGTGTTTGCCGACGACCGCGCCCAGGATCCCGGCCAACACCCCTTCGATCAACCCCAGTACCAGGGAGCCCAGATCCTCGTGGTCAATGCCAATTTTGGCTGTGGCTCCAGCCGGGAGCATGCCCCCCAAGCGCTGGCCAAGTGGGGGATCCGCGCCCTCATTGGCGAAAGCTTTGCCGAGATCTTCTTCGGCAACTGCTTGGCTCTAGGGATCCCTTGTGTTACGGCACCCCCGGCTGTGATTCAAGCCCTGCAGAAGGCGGTGGCGGAAAATCCCCAGCTCCAGTTGACGCTGGATCTGCCCAACAAACAGGTGCGCTGGGAGGCAAATACCGCTGCTGTGGAGATCCCCCAGGGAGCCTGGCAAATGCTGGTGCAGGGCACCTGGGACGCCACAGGACAACTGCTGGCCGCCCAAGCCCAGATTCAGCAAGTAGCCGCTTCTTTACCCTACGTGCGTTGGCAGCGAGCCCGTTGAGCAATCCTCTCCCCCCTGATACCCATACATGGCTGGGCAGTGCTGACCCAGATTTTCTGGATTTGGCGATCCGGGAGATAGAAGCTGCGGATCCAGAGGCTGCCGTGCAGCGGCTAAAGGAAGCACCTGGCTTGGTATGGGTGTGCAGCCAACGCTCATTTGCTGACCTGGCTGAGGCTTGGCAAGCTGACCCGCCCATTTTTTTACGCCACATCTGCCCCATTCACCAAGAACGGCGGCTGGCCGAGGGATCCTTAGTTGAATTGCGCCTTGATGGGGAAATGTTGGCAGCCATTGACCCCGCCCTCAGCTTTTCGGTTCAGACGCGCCTGTTTGGGGAGCGGAATCTCAAGCCCTTCCAGGTCAATGAAACCCTGGCCGAACAGGTGATCGCGGCGGTGGGATCCCCCCTGCAGGTCAAAGACCCACAGCAGGTGATCTCGGTGGTGATCCTGGCTCAACCGATGGGCATTCGCGCTTGGCTGGGCCTATCCTTGGCTGCCCAGAACCTCTCCAACTGGGCCGGTGGGATCCATCGCTTTCGGCGGGATCCAGAGCAAATCAGCCGCTCCGAGTTTAAGCTGCTGGAGGCCATCCAGGTGTTTCAGATTCCCTTGGTGCCGGGGGGACAGGCTCTGGATCTGGGGGCAGCACCGGGGGGATGGTCGCGCATTTTGCGCCTATATGGCCAGCAGGTCACAGCAGTGGATCCGGGGGACTTGGACGAGCGCCTCAGCCAAGATCCGGGGATCCGCCACCATCGCCTCAGCGCCCAAGCCTACCTGGCCCGTGGCCCAGGCCGGTTTCACCTCATCCTCAACGACATGCGCATGGATGGCCCGGCTTCTGCCCGCCTGATGGTGGCTTTTGCCCCCCATCTGCAGCCACAGGGGAGAGCTGTGATGACCCTGAAGTTACCTCGCCAACACCGCCTGCGGGTGCTGCGGCAAAGTCTGGAGATTTTGGGTAGTGCCTTCCCCCTGGTGAGAGCCCGCCACCTGTTTCACAATCGCAGCGAAGTCACCCTCTACTTGCAACAGGGGATCCCTGCCCCTCAATCTGCCGTTTCCACCACCTGAATCTCCCGACGGAGCACCATTTCGCGAATGGACTCCAGCAAGCCTATCTCTTCGGGGGAGATTTTGCCGTCCGACCGGATGGCGTTGACGATTTGATCCACCTCTGTGCGGGTGAGCTTTTTGTCTTCCAGCGCTCGATCCACCAGCGCTTGCAATTGCGAAAACTCCATAAGGCTCCTCTTGCTTGAACAGGTCTTGTCGCCTCATCTCCTCATCCAAGCTACCCGCCCTGACCCAAATCTCCTGCAAGCGCAAGATTCTCTTCAGGTATCCTAAAGAAAACGTGAAACCCACCGAGAGGAAGACATCATGGCTGGCCCGGATCCCAGGAGCACTGCGCACGATTGCGCCACCCTCTGTCGAGATGGCTGTGTCTTGGGAGAGGACTGCCCCCACCGAGAGGCGGCTCGCCAAGCCGTGGCCTTTGTCATGAGCACCGACTGGGAGACCTTGATGCGGATCGCCGAATCCAAGAACCTACCCAAAAGCTCCCCTCAGGAAGAGATGGATCCCCTGCAGTTTTTGGAGAACTACCGCTTGGGCGGGTAGGCCCCAACCAGTCTCCCTAAGGACAAGGGATCCCTGCTGAGGATCCAGGGGTTTTGAGCCATACTGAATTTGGTGGGATCCCTGGATTCTATGGTTTGGCCTTGGATCATCATCGGGTTAGTCCTCATTTCTGCCGAATTGTTTTTGCCAGAATTGGTTGCCGGCTCGGTGGGGCTGGCGGCGCTCTTGGCGGGGCTTTTGGCTTATTTGGGGCTGCCGATCTGGGTACAATTTGCCAGCTGGATTGGGGCATCGGTGGTGTTGATTATCCTCAGCCGCCGTCTGGTGCCCCATGGATCGGTTCAGGTAGAGGAATCTCGCGAGGCGCGGGCAATCACCACCATTCCGCCGGGCGAACGGGGGCGGGTTTCTTATCTGGGTTCCACCTGGAACGCCAAGTGCAGCATCCCCAACCTAGAAATCCAAGCCGGGCAGGAGCTCTACGTGGTGGAGCGACAGGGGAATACCCTCATTGTCATGCCGGCCAAGATGCTCAAGTCCTGACCTGGACAAATGTTTGTTTCCCTTGTTGCCTTGAGCGAGGGATCCCTGCTTGGGTGTGCATCAGAGGCGGGGATCTGGCATAATCACAAAAGCTAAGCCGGGATGTAGCGCAGCTTGGTAGCGCATCTGCTTTGGGAGCAGAGGGCCGCAGGTTCAAATCCTGTCATCCCGATCCTG
>NZ_JANSIC010000193.1:0-5033 GCF_047461955.1 Synechococcus sp. R55.7 | reverse complement strand
GCTCTCCTTTCGACGGTTTGAGCGTGTGGCTGAGGTGAATCGCTGCTCATTTGGCCTGAAGAAGTTGGCCCGGAGAACGCTGCATGTCCCGTTTTGTGTTCGGCTCGGAGGAACTTGCGCCACTGCTCAGGCAGCAAGGTTGGCGGTTTACCACTGGATATCTGCACATTCACCTCAAGGGACTGGATCCCTCTGAGGGTGCGGAACCCTGGGTGTTGACCTACTACCACGGCAGGCTGCTTTTTTCTGCCGATCAACCCCTCAACACGCAAATCCTGCTGAAACGACTCTCCCGCTTTATTCCTCGCCTCAACTTGGAATGGCCACAGCGGGCCATCTCGGTGGTGCAAGAGCGCTTGATGAAAGACCATTCCTTACCTGAGCTGCTGGAGGCTATCACGCAATTGGGCCTGCTCAAGCCGGGGGAGCTGGAAGATGCCCTGTGGCTCAACCTGCTTACCGATTTCGACCGCTACCTATTCGAACGGGCAGGCACCTGTTACTTTGAGGTGCAGGAGCAGGTCGCCCAAGAGGCCCCCATTGGCGGGTTTGAGTTGGAGCCGCTGCTGCAAGAAGCCGCCCGGCGCCACGATCGCTGGGCAGATTTGAAGGTGGCGATCCCAACCCTGTTGGCGGTGCCGGTGGTCAATTGGGAACGGGTCAACCGCTACCGCATCACCGATGAGCAACGACAGAAGCTCCACACCCTCACCAAAGATGGCCAGTCGCTGGAAGCAATCGCCAAGAAGCTGTGCCGGGATCGGCTGGAGGTGGCCAATCTCTTTGCCTCCTGGGCGAAAAAAGGTTTGGTCAGCCTACAAACACCCCAAGAGCTGCTGCAGACCAAGCGCCACAACCCGATAACCATCTTGGCGGTGGACGACAGCGTGGTGATGCAGGAAATCCTACGGCAGTATTTGCCCAACTATCAGGTGATTACAACGGGCAACCCCGCCGAGGTGCTTCCTTTGTTGTTTCAGCATCGGCCCCACCTGTTGTTGATGGATATCGCCATGCCGGGGATCGATGGTCTAGAGCTTTGCCGCATTGTGCGCAGCTTAGAAGAGTTTAAGTCCCTTCCCATCCTGATGGTTACCGCTCGCGATGGTCTGCTGGCCCGCATCCGCGGCAAATGGTCGGGGGCAACCGCCTACTTGACCAAGCCCTTCAACGAAAGTCAGCTTAATGCAGAGGTGAAGCGGCTTCTGGCCCAACAGCCGCCTGCCCACAGACAAAATCCTCTGTCGGTTCAGGGAGGCAGAACAGGTCATCCTGCCCTGTTTCAGGGATCCCCCCGTTCCCTCGAGGATCAAGCCAAGGCGTAGTGTCCTTCTGAGTTGATCCCCGTCGCCATTGGCTTTCCTGTCAAAATCAACAAAGGTTTTATGTTAGATAAGAAGTCAACTCAAGAGACCATAACTTGTCTTGGCTGACTGCTAATGTCAATGGATTGATAGCTCATTAGGACATGCCCAAAAGAGAAAAATAGGTTGCCGGGGATTTCAGAAACAAGAGACGAAGTAAGCATCCCATACACTGAAAACTTATCCGATCAACCTTCCTCATTGTCATCACGACCGGCTACTTCAATCTCTCTCAGGAACTGGCTTTTCCCCGCTGGCATTAGAGGTCGTTTAAGCCTTAGAGAAGCCTCACAAGGCTTCTGGCAAAAGAGTCCATACTAAGGGTACCGACAAACAAGCCCTGAAGACATGAAAAAAGATCGAACAGGGTTCAGCAGGCACTTCTGAAGGCAAACCAGAAATATTAAACGCTGTCGTGGATCCCGGCAAGATCAATGAGAGGGAGAAATCAAGCAGAAATTGCTCAGGATCCATGGACAGGGATCCCAAGAATACGTAAAATCGAGTAAAGAATGTAAAGAAAACGCCACACTTCTCCAATTGGTCCCGATCCCCAAGGAGCATTATGCTGCGACTGGAACACATTAGCAAAATCTATCCCACCGGTGAGGTGCTCAAGGATGTGAACTGGGAAGTTAAGCCTGGGGATCGCGTCGGCCTAGTGGGAGTAAACGGGGCCGGAAAGACCACCCAGCTCAAGATTATCTGCGGGCAAGAAGAACCGACCAGCGGCGAGGTGATCCGCCCCGCCAACCTGCGCATCGCCTATCTCACCCAAGAATTTGGAGTGGATCCCGCCCGAACGGTGCGAGAAGAGTTCTGGACAGTCTTTCAAGAGGAAAACCGCATTCACCAAGAAATTGCCCAAATCACCCAACAGATGGAGCAGGCGGACGCGGACACGTTGGAAACCCTTTTGCGCCGTCTAGATCGTCTACAGCGCCAATTTGAGAGTTTACATGGCTATGAACTGGAGGCGCGTATTGAGAAAATCCTGCCGGAAATGGGGTTTGAGCCGGAGGACGGGGATCGGTTGGTGAGCGCCTTCAGCGGCGGCTGGCAGATGCGCATCAGCCTGGGGAAAATCCTGCTGCAAAAACCCGATTTGATGTTGCTAGACGAGCCGACCAACCACCTAGACTTGGAGACCATTGAGTGGCTGGAAAACTACCTCAAGAGCTTGACGATCCCCATGGTGATTGTTTCTCATGATCGAGAGTTTTTGGATCGGCTTTGCACCCAAATTGTGGAGACGGAGCGAGGAGTTTCTACGACATACTTGGGTAACTATTCTCAATACCTACTCCAAAAAGCTGAACGGCGAGAGGCACAACAAGCTGCCTACGAACGTCAGCAAAAGGAAATTGAAAGGCAACAAACCTTCATCGATCGCTTCCGGGCCAGTGCCACCCGCAGCACTCAGGCCAAAAGCCGCGAAAAACAACTGGAAAAGATCGAGCGGGTCGAAGCGCCCATTGGCGACGTGCGTACCCTCAAGTTTCGCTTTCCCCCTGCTCCCCGCAGTGGTCGCGAGGTGGTGAAGATCGAGAATTTGACGCACATTTATGGAGATAAGATTTTGTTTTTGGGTGCGGAGCTGTTGATCGAGCGTGGGGATCGCGTCGCCTTTCTGGGGCCCAATGGGGCAGGAAAATCCACCCTGCTGCGTCTTATCACCGGCCTAGAGCAACCTACCGAGGGATCTGTGAAATTGGGAGCACACAATGTGATCCCTGCCTACTTCGAGCAAAATCAAGCAGAGGCTTTGGATCTGAGCAAAACCGTCTTGGACACCATCCATGACGAAGTGCCCGACTGGAAAAACGAAGAAGTGCGCACGCTGTTGGGTCGCTTTTTGTTCAGCGGCGACGCCGTTTTTAAGAAAGTAGCGGCTTTGAGCGGGGGAGAAAAAGCCCGCTTGGCGTTGGCGAAAATGCTACTTCAGCCGGCCAACCTACTGATTTTGGATGAGCCCACCAACCACTTAGATATCCCGGCCAAAGAGATGCTGGAAGAAGCTTTACAGCATTACGATGGCACGGTGATCCTTGTTTCTCACGACCGCTACTTTATCTCAAAAGTGGCCAACAAGATTGTAGAGATTCGCAACGGAGAGTTGGTCGCCTACCAGGGCAACTATCACTACTATCTAGAAAAGATCGCTGAAGAGAAAGAGAAAGCCCGACAAGAGCGAATCGCTGCCGAAAAACGAGCCAAAGAGCGAGAAAAACAGAAAGCCAAAAAGGCAGCCGGCAAAACCTAAGGAGCCAAAGCAATGTTTACGGGTCTGGTTCGAAGTTTGGGCACAGCCCAGTTGATCAATTCTTCACAGCTACGGGTTACCTGTCCCCGGTTGCAACCTCAGTTGGCCTATGGAGATAGCGTGGCGGTGGACGGCCTTTGCCTGACGGTGGTGGAGATTCTGCCCG
This sequence comes from Synechococcus sp. R55.7, assembly GCF_047461955.1. Classification (NCBI taxonomy): domain Bacteria; kingdom Bacillati; phylum Cyanobacteriota; class Cyanophyceae; order Synechococcales; family Synechococcaceae; genus Synechococcus; species Synechococcus sp. R55.7. The sequence goes on along the minus strand of NZ_JANSIC010000193.1, from coordinate 1,240 downwards.
ATGGATTTTTGGCCGATGTTTCGCCGGAAACCCTGCGGCGCTCGACTTGGGGCCAGGGATCCCTCGGCCCGCGCACAGTCAACCTGGAACCGGCGCTGCGGGTAGGAGACAAGTTAGGGGGGCATTTTGTCAGCGGCCATATCGATGGGGTGGGGCAACTGTGGGATCTAGCCGCCACTGGCAACGCCTGGGAGCTGAGCTTCAAGGTTCCTGAAGAGATCGGGCGTTACATCGTACCCAAGGGCAGCGTGGCGGTGAATGGGGTGAGCTTGACCATTGCTGAGGTGCGCCAAGGGGGCTGCTGGTTCAAGGTGGCTGTGATCCCCCAAACCTACCGCGAGACCAACCTTTCTCAGCTCCAAGTTGGGGATCCCGTCAACATAGAGGCGGATATTTTGGGCAAGTATGTGGAAAAATTGCTGGGCTTGCTGCCCCCCGAGAGCAGCGTTTCTCTGGAGTTTCTGGCCGAGCATGGCTATATCTAGGTACCTTTCCCATGATCCACCCCGAGGAAGTTGAGCGCCTGCGCGGCGTAAATGTTTATCTCATTGGGATGATGGGCAGCGGCAAATCCACCGTGGGATCGGAGCTGGCAGCCCAGTTGCGCTTTCAATTTTTCGACACCGATGGTCTGGTGGAGCAGGTGGGGGGTTCTTCCATCGCTCAGATCTTCGCCGAGCATGGGGAAGCCTACTTCCGGGATCTGGAGACGCAGGTGTTGGCCCAGTTGAGCAGCTACACCCGGCTGGTGATCGCCACAGGCGGCGGCATTGTGTTGCGCCCCAAAAATTGGAGCTACTTGCACCATGGCCTCACCGTTTGGCTGGATGCGACCCCCGAGCTGATTTGGCAGCGGCTCAAGCGGGATCCCGGCCAACGCCCCCTGCTGCAAACCCCCGACCCCCAAGCTGCCCTGTACAAGCTGATGCAAGAGCGAGAGCCGTTCTACGCCCAAGCCGATGTGCGGGTGCCCATCCGGTCAGAAACTAGCCCGCCCCAGTTGGTTGAACAGATCTGGCAAGCCATTCGCGCCCGCTTGCGAGATGGGATCCCTTCCTAGCCACCTCATGCCCATTACAAAAAACAAAAAGGGATCCCTTGGGGGATCCCTGAACTCTTCAATACTCAAGTGGATTACTTAAGATTCGCCGGGAGCGGATCCCTGACGCAGCCAGGGTAGCTTCCTTTAGAGCGCATTGCCGCGGGGGAGGACTTCTTCAGGGAACTCAAAGCGCTCATG
>NZ_JANSIC010000192.1:0-5043 GCF_047461955.1 Synechococcus sp. R55.7 | reverse complement strand
GTGAATGCGCTGGGGATTTTCTGGCTGAGGGCATTTCCTTCAAAAGCAAGGGGGCGCAGCCCCTAGTGTTCCAAGTCGCAAAAAATAGATATCTACCACTGCTGGCAGTGGCAAAGGGGAGCGTTTAGGGTTTATCCTATTCGCAACATCTGCAAGAGGGCAGGCTGCCATGAAGGGATTTGCGCGCGTACTTGGGGCTTGGGGGATCCTCACCCTGATCGCCGGGATCTCGCCCGGCAGCGCTGTGGGCCAATCGGCCTTGCCTCCTGTGCCCATCATGCCCTCGGATCCCCAAGGTTCGTTTCCCGATCCAGGGATCCCGGCAGCCCCTTCGCCTCCCCGTGAGCCGGTCGGGCTGGATCTCCGCCATCTGGTGGGATTGTTCATCAACGAGTCCTTGGGTGCAGGCAACCAAGCTGCCGCAGTTAGTTACAACGACCTCTACACCCGCCTGTTGGCCCGAAGCTACGGGGATCCCCGCCCCTCTATTGAGGTGGAGTACGAGTTCATTCAAGAGATCCTGCGGGAGTATGGGGATCCCGCCGATCGTTTCTGGGATCCGCAAGCTTTCAAGGACTTGCTCAACCGTCCCCGTCCTCCCGTACAAGCCCGCGGGATTGGCCCGCGCCAGGTTTATTTGGCAGTGCCGGATCTCACCCCAGCCACGGCTCAGCAGATCCGCCAAACCCTCTACACCCAAGACTACAGCCAGGGCATTGTCCTCGACCTGCGCGGCTCGGTGGGCTACGACCCCCAAGTGGTAGCAGATGTGGCGCGCCTGTTTTTGCCCCGCTCCGTCCAGCCGCTGCTGATTACCGAAGACCGATTCGGGCAGCCCACCCTCTGGAACAGCGAAAATCTGCCCATTGCCGCCGGGATCCCGTTGGCCGTTCTGGTGGATGGCAACACCCGCCAGGGGGCCACCCTCCTGGCTGCCCAGTTGGGAGCCAGCGGCAGCACCCTCATTTTGGGGCAGCCCACCCAGGGCAGCGAACGACAAACCCGCTTCTTTGCCCTTCCCTCCGGCGCGGCGGTGGAACTGGCCGTGGCCACCTGGAAAACAGGGGATGGTCGCTCTTTGGAGCGGGGTCTGGTGCCCTTGCAGACGGTGGAAGGAGATGACAATGCTTGGCTGAATGCCGGCCTGCAAGCGCTGGCCTTGCCCCCCCGGCGACCTGCCCTGCCCCCACGGCCTACAGTGCTGGTGCAAGAGGGTCGAGTCGGTCGCTTTGAGCTGGGCATGGATACCCGCAACGTGGATACCCACCTGCTGGGCAATGTCGATCAGATCCCAGCGGCCTCTGGAGCCAATGTGTTTCAGCCCAACAGCGACTTGAAGATCTTTTACCTACAAGACTACATCCTCTTCACCTACCGTCATCCGGGCATTGTGGATAGCTTTTTCGCCAACCGCATCTACACCACCCACCCGGAAGCCATGACCGGCGAAGGGATCCGCATCGGCTCCACCTATTCGGAAGTGATCGCCGTTTACGGCGGGCCCGGCGAGAACGGCTACAACGAGGTGGTACCCTATCCCAAGGGAAGCCGAGAATATCTGCGCGACGACCGCTACTACGTCAACTACGATGCCCTGGGCCTGGCCTTTGCCTTTGAGGTGGGATCCAACCAGGTCACGGCCATTGGCCTGTTCAAGCCGGGGAGCTGAAGGCGAGGGCAACTGGGGAATCTCTGTTGGCTTGCCAGAGGGTTCGGGGATCCCGTTCATCTCCACGTTGTCCCCTGCCGGAGAAAAGTTAATCGATTGTTAATCTTTTTGTCCTGATCTCTCAACATCGCCCGGAGCGATGCGGTAGATTAGTGCAGCAACCCCCGCAAAGGGGATTTTTTGTGCCATCTACGGACTGTAGGAGAAGCTCTTGGCAAACGTCGTGGTTGTCGGTGCCCAGTGGGGCGATGAAGGAAAAGGGAAGATCACCGACCTCCTCAGTGAAAAGGCCCATGTGGTCGTCCGCTATCAAGGTGGGGTGAATGCAGGGCATACCCTGGTGGTGGGGGGCCAAACCTTCAAGCTACACTTGATCCCCTCTGGCATTCTCTACCCCGACAAACGCTGCATCATCGCCAGCGGCACGGTGATCGATCCCGAGGTTCTGCTGGCCGAGATCGACCAACTGCATCAATTGGGCATTTCCACCGACAACCTGTTCATTGCCGAAACGGCCCACGTCACCCTGCCCTACCACCGGGTCATTGACATCGCAGAAGAGGAGCGGCGTGGCATTTACCGGCTGGGCACCACCGGCCGGGGCATTGGCCCCACCTATGCCGACAAGGCCGAGCGCATGGGCATTCGCGTCGTGGACTTGATGTACCCTGACCAGCTGCGGGAGCGCCTCAGTTGGGCCATTCCCTACAAAAATGTCTTGCTGGAAAAGATCTATAACTTGCCGCCCTTGGATCCCGAGCCAATTATCGAGCAATACCTGGCCTATGCCGAGCGGCTGCGCCCCTATGTTACCGACGCTGCTCTGCTTCTCACCCAAGCCATCGAAGATCGGGAGAACATCCTGTTTGAAGGGGCTCAAGGCACCCTGTTGGATCTCGACTACGGCACCTACCCCTACGTCACCTCCTCCCATCCCATTGCCGGTGGCGCTTGTATTGGCGCTGGGATCGGCCCCACCAGCATTGACCGGGTGATCGGGGTGGCCAAAGCCTACACCACCCGCGTTGGCGAAGGCCCTTTCCCCACCGAGCTCAAAGATGAGATCGGGGCGTACCTGGGGGCAACCGGTGCTGAATTTGGCACCACCACAGGGCGACAACGGCGCTGCGGCTGGTTTGACGGGGTAATTGGGCGCTACGCGGTGCGAATCAATGGCCTAGACTGCCTGGCCATCACCAAACTGGATGTGCTGGATGGCTTGGATGAGATCAAGGTGTGCGTGGCCTACGAGTACCAGGGGCGGGAAATTCGTCACTTTCCCAGCGATGCCCGGGTTTTCGCCCAGTGCAAACCCATCTACGAAACCCTGCCGGGCTGGAAATGTTCCACCAAAGATTGCCGCTCCATCCAAGACTTGCCCCCCGAAGCCCATGATTACCTGAAGTTTTTGGCGCAGTTGATGCAGGTGCCGATTGCCATTGTTTCTCTGGGGGCCAGCCGCGACCAGACGATTATCGTCGAGGATCCCATCCACGGCCCCAAGCGGGCCCTTCTCTACCCCAATGGTGGCAAGCGCGCCCACGCCCTCATGCCCGACTGAGTGGGCTCAAGAACAATTGGGAACAAGGGCAATCATAGGGCAATCATTAACAATGTAGTGATCAAATGCTCAGTAATGATCAATGTGAGTTAAGTTATGGTCATTTCAGGTTAGGGTGAAACGCCTAAGCTACGGAGAAAAGCCTTCCGGCCCTGTGCGTTCAACGTCTTAGGTGTGGATGCAGTGTCCTAGTTTATAGTCATTTAAGAGGGAATAAAACTGTTCCGTTGTCTTGCTTCCCAGCTCCTCACTGCCGAGCGAATAGGAAGCGTCTTAATCTAACTTGAAATGACTCTAATGGTTTGAGAAAAACAATATTGCCGCAGTTGGGCCAGTTCTACCTCACTGAGATCTTGCCACTGGCCAGGAGCAAGCCCCGCCAGAGAGAGGGGCCCCAGTCCAACCCGAACCAACCGCAAAGTTGGGATCCCAACGGCGGCAGTCATGCGGCGCACCTGGCGATTGCGACCCTCCCGCAGCGTCAGTTCCAGCCAGGTGGTGGGGATGGAGCGGCGAAAGCGGATGGGGGGATCCCGTGGCGGCAGGGTGGGTTCCTCAGCCAAGACCTTAACCTGGGCCGGGCGCGTTTTTCGCCCTTGGATGATCAGCCCCTGTTGCAACTGTTGCAGGGCTTGGGGGGTGGGGATCCCTTCCACCTGAACCCAGTAGATGCGCTCATGGCCGAACTTGGGATCGATCAAGCGGGCATTGAGGCGACCATCATCGGTCAGCAGGAGCAGCCCTTCGCTGTCGCGATCCAGTCGCCCCACCGGATAAACCCTGGGCACCGGAATAAAAGACTTGAGGGTAGGCCGTCCCGCTTGGTCGGTGAATTGGGTGAGCACGCCATAAGGCTTGTAGAACTTGAGATAGCGCATGACACACAAAACAACAAAACTGTGAACCCAACCTTTCCAATCTTTAAGATTTGGCAGAAGGATTTGGCAGAGCGGCTTCAACGGTAAGATCAAGCCTTAAGGAGCAATATCCCTCCATCGCCAGCAGCGTTTGACGGAGCTCAACCCATGACCATAGACAACAACTTACTCTGGGTTTTGGTTGGAACAGCAGGGCTCTCTCTCCTCAGCCTGGTGTACGTGCTGGTGGATGAGGGCAACAAACGTCGCCGCTACGAACAGCAAAAGGAAAAAGAAGCTGCTCAGCCACCTGCGGTTGTTCCTGCAGAAGAAGCCGGGATCCCAGCTGCACCTCCTCCTTCTGCTCCTGAACCTGTTGCTGCTCAGCCCGCTTCAGCGCCACACACTGCTGACGGGTTCCCAGAAGCGTCGCGTAGCGATGACGAGGAGCCAGAAACCTCCCCGGAAGCGGTTCGCGCCAGCAGGACAGAGTCCTTGCCCAGCCCTGAGGACTCTGCTCTCCCCAAGGAGCCGGATACAGGGCCTGACCCCGCAGAGGAAATGCCGAAAGATACCCCATAACAGTTTTTTTCGGTTCTGGGGAAGTTCTGGGGATAGATGGGATCCCCATCCCGCAAGAGGGGAGCTTCATGCCCTCATCAGGGTTTGCTCTCCGTAGCGCAGCATCATCTCCAAAGCCGCGAGACGGTTGCCCCAAACTTGAACTCGATAGGGGTTGCGCAGAGATTCCAGCCGCATCCAAGTGGCAAGATTGGTTTTCAAGTTGCCCAGTTGCTGACGGGCTTGTTCCAGGGCTTCCGGGGTGGGATCCGCTGCCAAGGCCGCCAGGGATCCCTGCACCCGCTCTATTTGCTCCATCCATTGGCTGTGCTCCCACAACCCCAACCGTTTCTGCTCGAGCAAAAACATCCACTCCTGCCGCAGCGCCTGGAAGC
>NZ_JANSIC010000191.1:0-5062 GCF_047461955.1 Synechococcus sp. R55.7 | reverse complement strand
CGCCCGCACGGCCCTCAAGGATCTGTTCACGGAAATTTCCTGAGGTTCCTGTCAGTTGGTCAGGTCTGCTCCCATCTGTTCTGGTGGCTCTTGTGGACCTTTCCAGAGAGTGCCCTTTGCCTTGCTCGACCAGGCAGAGCAGAATGCTTCCCCCGGAAAGGTTGGGTATTTCTTGAGGATCCCTTCCCCGTTTTTCATGGCCTACGCTCGCCGCTACTTGCGCTTTCCCTCTCAGATCTTGGGCCGGGAAATGGAGATGCTCCACTTTGGGCATCACGGCTACCCGCTGATCTGTCTGCCCACCAGCAACGGGCGTTTTTTTGACGTGGAAGATCGCGGCATTATTGCCAGCCTCAGCCATCATCTGGAACAGGGCTATTTGCAGGCTTTTTGCGTGGAAACCCTAGATTGGGAGACTTTGTTCAACCGCCAGCTGGACTTGCCCCAACGGCGGGATCGTTGGCTGTTGCTGGAGCAGCACTGGGTAGAAGAGCTGATCCCCTACGCCAAGGCCGAGGCGCAAAATGAGTTTCTGGTGGTGGCTGGGTTTTCCCTGGGAGCTACCCATGCTGTCAACCTCACCTGTCGGCATCCCGGCTTGGTGCGCCGTTGTTTGGCTCTGGGGGGGCCCTACGATGTGGCCGCTCTCGGCTCTGTCACCGGCTGGGATCCCCAACGGGCAGAGCAGGAGCTGTATTTCATCAACCCGCTGGCCTATATGTCCAACATGAGCCGGCAACTCTGGGATCACTTGGGCGGGCGCAACACCGAGCTGAAGTTGCTCACCGCTCGCCGCGACCACTGCCTCAGCGACAACCTGCGCCTGGCAGAAGTGCTCAGCCGCAACGACATCCCCCATCAACTGGAGGTATGGGAGGGGGATCACGACTGGCCCACTTGGCAAGCGCAAATCCGCGCCTTCGCGTAGGATCCCTTGCAGGGAATAGCTTTTGAGAGAGCTTTGATGATTGAAGACTATTGGGTTGGCAGCCTGCACTTCAGCGAGCCTTTTGGGGACGATACTCTGGCTCGCCTCAACGCACTTCCCCCTGTTCAAGCTCGCAACGGCCAAACTTACAAGATCCGGGCCGAACATGTCACCATTCACGAGGTGAACCTGGATTACCGCACCAAGTATCGCCTGATCCTGGATCGTTTCAGCTACCTTTACCCCCAAGCCATCGGCCTGTTCATGGGCTTTGCCTTTCGGGGGGTTTACCTCATCAACAACCCGTTTAGCTTTTATTACTACCTGCGCAACAAAGATGCTGCCTACATGGTGGTCAAAGAGCTGGGGATCTCCATCCCCAAAACTTACATTCTGCCCCCTAAAGAAGCCCCCGCATTGAAAGCAGAGGACTTTAAGTATCACAAGTTTTTCGATTGGCAGGGGATGGCAGAAGACCTGGGCTGGCCAATGGTGATCAAGCCGGCGGAGGGGCGAGAGGCCATTGGAGTAGAAATAGCCCACAACATGGAGCAGCTCCTCTATTTTTACGACCGCTCTGGATCTCAGGTGATGATGATCCAAGAGAAGGTCAAAACCCCTTACCCTTGGCAGATTCGCGCCCTCTGCATTGGCCGAAAGATCATTCCGATTAAGTACATCTTTCGTAAATTCGATGCTAGCGAGTATCTGTTCGATCCAGAATTTCTCACGCCGGAAATGGGCCAGAAAGTCATCAATACCTGTCGGATTATCAATCGAGTTTTGGGCTATGAAATGAACTCGGTGGAGCTATTCATCGACGAGCAGGGAGAGCTGCAGGCCATCGACTTTAACAATCCGGTGCCCGATGGGCGGCTCAAGGCTTTGGGAGAGATCTTCTATAACGATTACCAGCAGGCCCTTTGCGATTTGGTCTTGGACATCGTGCGGGAACAGCGTCCTTTCGACTTCCTGCCCCCAGATATCAACCGCTTTGCCCACATTGCCCGACGGGCCGATCTCACCCGCGAGCAGAAGTTTCAGATGGCTTTGGAATTGGCCAACCGTTACTACGAGCCCAGGGATCCCGATTAAAATCAAACCAGAACCCACAAGTGTGGTTTTCCGCCGGAGAAGTTGTGGACGGGCAAAGGAGCAGCAGCGTGGTTTCCGACCCCGCTTCAGGGTGGTCCATAATCAAGCAGGCGCAGGGATCCTGCCAGGTGCTGCATTTGGCGGCGGGGGATCCCCTCTTGAGTCGGCAAGAGCATTGGGGGCCTTTTCCCAGCCAAGCTGAGGCAATTGCACGGCGGGTTGGTCTGATCCGAGCAGGCAAATGTCAACCGGGTTGAAATGGCGCTGGTGCCACGATATTCGCGAGATCCCAGCAGGGGCCTGGCACGCCTTGCAAACGGAGCGCACCTCTCCTTTTTTGGAATACGAATGGTTGCACAGCCTAGAGAGCTCAGGTTGTGCCAGCCGCAGGACAGGGTGGCTGCCCTGTCACCTGTTGGTGGAGGCAGACGGCCAGTTGATTGCTGCTGCCCCCTTGTATTTGAAAAGCCACAGTCAAGGGGAGTTTGTCTTCGACCAAGAATGGGCTGCAGTTGCCGGCCAACTGGGGGAACGCTACTACCCGAAGTTAATCGGCATGGCCCCCTTTACTCCGGCTACGGGCTATCGCATCCTCGTCCATCCCGAGTATTCGGAAGCAGAGGTGTGGTCGTTGATGCTGGCAGCCATTGATCGGTTTTGCCAAGAAAAAGATATTTCGGTATTTAGCTTGCTTTATGTGGATCTGGACTGGCGGACTCAACTGGAATCGGATGGATTTACGCCCCGGATCACCCACAACTACCAGTGGCACAACCCCGGCTACCGCTCTTACGAGGACTTTTTGAGCCAGTTCAATGCCAACCAGCGTCGCAACATCAAGCGAGAGCGGGCTGCAATGGAAAAAAGCGGCCTAGAACTCAAGATTTACACAGGAGAGGAGATCACGCCCCGCCTGTTGTCTCTGATGTACGACTTTTACAGCAACACCTGTGCCCAATTTTGGAACTGGAGCAAATATCTCAATCGCCGCTTTTTCGAGTCTCTCTATCCCGACTATCGGGAGCGAGTTGTGCTGGTGGCCGGGGAGCGGGATGCAGAAATTGTGGGGATGTCTTTTTGTATTCGTAAGGGAGATCGCCTGTTCGGGCGCTACTGGGGTTGTCGGGAGGAGGTGAAGTTTTTGCACTTTAACGTTTGCTATTACGAGCCCATTGCCCTCGCCATCCGGGAAGGGATCCGCAACTTTGATCCCGGCGCAGGGGGATCCCATAAGATTCGACGGGGATTTCCGGCCACGCCTGTGTACAGCTACCACCGCTTCTACAGCCGAAGGCTACAACAGGTTTTGGTGCCCTACCTAAACCGGGTTAACCCTCTCATGTTGGCCGAGCTGGAGAACGTGAATCAAAACGAGGTTCCTTTTCGAGAAGATGTTTTGCCTTCTCTATCTGCTTTGACCAAGGAGTGAACCACTTCATTGGATGGGGTTTTCAATCCCGTAAGCAGTTGGCGGCTGACATGCTTTTTGCCTTGCTACAGCTTTTTCCGGCAATGCTGACTCCAGCCAACACGACCTGACCTATGGTTATAGTTATTTCGAATTTCGGCGAAACGGCTTAATGGAACATCCGATCCCTTCCGGCCTTCCTGATCCCGTCAAACCTGGGGATCTTTTGATGTTGGAGGTCACGGCCCTGACCCCCCAGGGAGATGGCATTGCCCACACGGTAGGACTTGGACAAGGGCGAGTGGTGTTTGTGTCCCAGGCGGTGCCCGGGGATCAGGTGGTGGCCCAAATAACCGAGATCAAGCGCAACTACTTGGTCGGGCGAATTCGGTCGCTGATTTCTCCCTCTCCCCAACGGGTGCGACCGGCCTGCATCGTGGCGGACAAATGTGGTGGCTGCCAATGGCAACATGTCAGCTATGCCCAGCAATTGGCCACCAAGCAGCAAATCCTCAGGGATGCACTGGAGCGGATTGGCGGTCTGACTCTGCCGCAGCCTGTCCCTATTTTGGGATCCCAGCAGCCGCTGCGCTATCGCAACAAGGTCACCTACCCCATGGCCAAACCGGAGGGCCAGCCCTTGCGCATGGGCTACTACCAACGGGGCAGCCACCGCCTGGTGAACCTCAACCAATGCCCCGTGCAAGACGAGCGGCTGGATGTGTTCCTGAGGGAAATCAAGCGGGATCTTCAAGAGACGGGCTGGAGTGTGTATGACGAAAGTCGTCACCAGGGTCATCTCCGCCACTTGGGTTTGCGCATCGGTCGCCGCACCCGCGAGGTGCTTCTTACCTTGGTCAGTTGCAGTCGTCGCCTGCCCCATCTGGAAAGCTGGGCCGAACGCTGGATGCAGCGCTACCCCGACCTGGTGGGGGTCTGTCTCAATCTCAACTCGGCTCGTACCAATGCCATCTTCGGCCCGGAGACTGAGGTCATTGCCGGTCGAGGGGCTCTGCGGGAGGAATTTGCCGGTTTTTCCCTCTGGATCGACAGCACCTCTTTCTTCCAGGTCAACACAGAGCAAGCAGAAGCCTTTTTTACCTGGATAGCCGACCAACTAAACCTGCGGGGAGAGGAAACCATCCTGGATGCCTACTGTGGCATCGGCACCTTAACCTTGCTGCTGGCGCAACGGGCGAAACGGGCGATGGGGGTGGAAGCTTTGCCGGAAGCGGTGGCCCAAGCCCGCTACAATGCCCAGTTCAACGGTATCGCCTCAGCCCAATTTTTCCAGGGCACGGTGGAACAGGTTTTGCCGACCCTGCCCCCTGCCGACATTGTGGTGCTGGATCCGCCGCGGCGCGGCTGCGACCGCCAAGTGCTCGAGACCCTAAAGCTGCGACGACCACCACGCATCGTCTACATTAGCTGTCACCCTGCCACTTTGGCGCGAGACTTGCAGATCCTACTGGCAGAGGGATCCTATCGCCTTACCCAATGGCGGGCGGCTGACTTCTTTCCCCAAACCGGGCATGTGGAGGGGGTGGCCTTTTTGGAGCGAGTTTGAAGAGTACGCACCCTGACCAAAAGGCGCGGCAAGCCCCGTCCTTCAGGGCAGGGAAGGATAGCGC
>NZ_JANSIC010000190.1:0-5080 GCF_047461955.1 Synechococcus sp. R55.7 | reverse complement strand
GCCCTGAAGGACGGGGCTTGCCGCGCCTTTTGGTCAGCGGTGCGGAGCACTTTGGAGGCCAAGGCGGGGGCGGTAGTCTATAATCCTGCCAATTCCCCTAATGCGTTCGCGCCAGCGGTGCGGAGCACTTTCGTCGCCATGACTGAGGCTGTCTCTACTGCCGATTCTGCCTTGCTGACCGTACAAGGGCTGCGGGTTTTCTTGCCCAGCCGTGCAGCTGGCGAGCCCTCGGGATCCCCGGTGGTGGACGGGCTGTCTTTCCAGATCGGGATCGGCCAGACCTTAGGCCTGGTGGGGGAGTCGGGATCCGGCAAAACCATGACCGCCCTGACGCTGATTGATCTGCTGCCCAGCTCGGCCCGGGTGGAGGGCAAAATCCTCTTCAAGGGCCCCAACGGAACGGTGGACTGGCTGCAGTTGGATCCCCGGCAACGGCGGCGCTATCGCGGATCCCAGATCGCCATGATTTTCCAGGAGCCGAGCACCGCCCTCAACCCCCTCTACACTTGTGGCCAGCAGTTGCAGGAAACCCTGAGGGCCAACACCTCTCTAACGCCGGCGGAGATCCGCGCCCAGGCCATTCGCCTGTTCGAGGAGGTGCAGCTTTCTCCCCAGATGCTGGAGCGCTATCCCCATCAGCTCTCCGGCGGCCAAATCCAGCGGGCGGCCATTGCCTGTGCCATCGCCTCCAATCCCCAACTGTTGATTGCCGATGAGCCGACCACCGCTCTAGATGTTACGGTGCAAGCGGAAATCCTGCGCCTGCTCTGGGAGCTGCAGCAGCACCGGCAGATGGCCATCCTCTTCATCACCCACGATCTCAATTTGGTGGCCGAACTGGCAGATCAGGTGGTGGTGATGCGCCGGGGCCAAGCTGTGGAACAGGGATCGGTGGAGCAGATCTTTCGGGATCCCCAGCATCCCTACACCCGCGGCCTGTTGGCCTGTCGCCCGGTGTTGGAGCGGCGGTTGCGGCGGTTGCCCACCGTCCAGGATTTTCTGGAAAAAGGGGGATCCCCAGAGGAGCAGTGGCAGCAGGTGGAGATCCCGGCTGCCGTTCGCGTAAGCGGGACGGAGTCCTTAGAGGAAGAACGGCTGCGCCGGCTGTACAGTCAGCCCCCCCTGCTGCAGGTGCGGGATCTGCGAACCCACTACGCCGTCCGTCGAGGGCCATTTGGCCGCCAGGTGGGCGAGATCCGAGCTGTGGATGGGATCAGCTTTGACCTCTACCCCGGAGAGACCTTGGGGCTGGTGGGAGAGTCCGGCTGCGGCAAAACCACCCTGGGGCGAACCCTGTTGCGCCTGGTCCGTGCCAGCTCTGGCCAGGTGATCTACGACGGCGAGGAGCTGCTCCGCTTGCCGCCCCAACGCTTACGTCGTCTCCGCCGCGAGATTCAGCTGATCTTTCAGGATCCGGCAGCCTCACTGGATCCGCGCATGAGTGTGGGAGCCAGCGTCATAGAGCCAATGGCCCTGCACGGGATTGGGAGAAATGCTGCTGAGCGACGAGCACGGGCCCAACGCCTGTTTGAACGGGTAGGGTTGGATCCGGAAGCGCTGGATCGCCTGCCCCACCAGTTTTCCGGAGGACAGCGGCAGCGGATCTGTATTGCCCGCGCCCTGGCCTCGGAGCCCCGCCTGATCGTCTGCGATGAGGCAGTGTCTTCCCTGGATGTCTCCGTGCAGGCCCAGGTGCTGAACTTGCTCAAGGATCTGCAGGAGGAACTGGGGTTGGCCTACCTGTTCATCTCCCACGACCTGAGCGTGGTCAAGTTCATGAGCGACCGCATCATGGTCATGAACCGGGGCCGCATCGAAGAGCTTGGCCCCGCCTCCCAGATCTACCAGCAGCCGCAGCAGGACTACACCCGCCGCCTCATCGCCGCGTTCGCGCCAGCGGTGCGGAGCACTTCCCCCAAAGGGAGATCCGTTCGCGATAGCGGGCCGTAGGCCTTAAAAACGCACCCATTTGCCCCAAACGGGTTGAAAAGTTTCCCCTGCATCCGGCTCCGGGCTGGGCAACCCTGCGGGTTAACTTCGCAGTAAGATTTGCAATGAGGCTAAAATTAAGTAAACTTCCAGTCGTAAAGCTTCGGCTCTTTGTTAGCACATTTAACAAAACGTTTTATCCGCAGTTTGGGCTGCAACCGGCTATGGCTCGCATACTCATTATTGAGGACGACCCTTCGATTCTGGATATCCTGCGCATCAATCTGGAGTTGGCGGGCTACGAGGTTGTGAAGGCCACCGATGGGGTGCGCGGACAAGCACTGGCTCTGCAAGTTCTCCCCGATCTGATCATCCTCGACCTGATGCTGCCCCAGGTAGATGGCCTGACCGTTTGTCAGCGCTTGCGGCGGGAGGAGCGCACCAGCGAGATCCCGATTTTGATGCTCACCGCCCTCGGCCAAACCCAGGACAAGATCGAGGGCTTTAATGCCGGTGCCGACGACTACCTGACCAAGCCTTTTGAGGTGCAGGAGCTGCTGGTGCGGGTGCGGGCCCTGCTGCGTCGCTCAGACCGGATCCCACAGGCGGCCAAGCATGGGGAGATCCTCACCTATGGCCCTCTCACGCTGGTGCCGGAGCGCTTTGAGGCGTTGTGGTTCGGCAAAACGATCAAGCTCACCCACCTGGAGTTTGACCTGCTCCACTGTCTGATGCAGCGACATGGGCAGACCGTTTCCCCCAGCGAAATCCTGCAGGAGGTGTGGGGCTACGAGCCCGACGACGACATCGAGACCATCCGTGTTCACATCCGCCACCTGCGCACCAAGCTGGAGCCGGATCCCCGCCACCCCCAGTACATCAAAACCGTCTATGGGGCGGGCTACTGTCTGGAGTTGCCCAACATTGCCGATCCCAGCCCACTGCAGCCAGAGCTGGCGAAAGATTCCCACAAATAATGATTCTTTCATGATTCTTGAGGATGCTGCTCACGCAACTGCTAATCTAGGGGATGCCCTGCTGCAGATTGCGCTCTGAGATCTATGCCTGGTGCCATTCGGTATTTGATGTGCCCACCCGATCACTACGAGGTGGACTATGTGATCAACCCCTGGATGGTGGGGAATGTTCACCGCTCTTCGCGAGAACGGGCGCTGCAGCAGTGGCAGGCTCTTTATCGGCATCTCTCGCAGCGGGCGGAGGTGAAGCTAATCCAGCCGGTGCCGGGATGGCCGGATATGGTGTTTACGGCGAATGCTGGGCTCATCCTGGGATCCAAGGTGGTGCTGAGCCGTTTTTATCACCCAGAGCGGCAGGGGGAACAGCCCCATTTCAAGGCTTGGTTTGAGGAACAGGGCTACACCGTCTATGAGCTGCCGCCAGCCCTGGCTTTTGAGGGGGCGGGAGATGCTCTGTTGGATCGGGCAGGGCGCTGGCTGTGGGCGGGCTACGGCTTTCGCTCCATGTTGGAGTCTCACCCCTACTTGGCCAAGTGGCTGGGGATCGAGGTGTTGTCTTTGCGGCTGGTGGACGAGCGGTTCTACCACCTAGACACCTGCTTTTGCCCCCTCTCCGAAGGCTATTTGCTTTACTATCCACCGGCTTTTGATGCCTATTCCAACCGCTTGATCGAGATGCGGGTGCCCCCTGAAAAGCGGATCCCGGTTCAGGAGGCGGATGCCATTCACTTTGCCTGCAATGCCGTGGATGTGAACGGCACGATCTTGGTGAATCGGGTCAGCCCAGAGCTGGAAGCCACCCTACAGGAGCGGGGATTTGCGGTGGTGCAGACGGAGCTGACGGAGTTCCTGAAAGCCGGTGGGGCGGCCAAGTGCCTGACGCTGCGCCTCGACGAGACGGTGGCTCCCCAAACCGATCCGGTGGCCACGGTGCTCAGCCGGACGGTGACCCTCCAGGGACACTTGGTGGACAGCGACCTGCTCACCAGAGCCGTCGATTGCATTGTGGACAATGGCGGCAGCTTCCAGATCCTCAAGTTTCAGCTTGGGGAAAAACGGCAGAGCACTTCCACGGTGGAACTGGCCGTTTCCGCTCCCACCGAAGAGACCCTGGATACCATTCTCAGCGCCTTGATCGAGCAGGGGGCCCGTCTCTCGGAGGAAACCCAGCAAGATGCCCGTCTGGAGCGGGTAGAGAAAGCAGGGGTAGCGCCCGACGATTTTTATGTCACCACCATCTATCCCACGCAGGTGCGGGTGGCCGGCCAGTGGATCCCGGTGCAGCGGCAGCGCATGGATGGGGTGATCGTGGTCAAGGGATCCGATTGCAATGGCAAGACGGAGTTTTCAGCCTATTGCACCCTGATTCGAGATTTGCAGGTGGGGGATGCCGTGGTGTGTGGGGTGGAAGGGATCCGCACCGTGCGCCAGGCCAGCAAAGAGCGCTCTTCCCAGGAGTTCACCTTTATGGGATCGGGGGTCTCCAGCGAGCGGCGGGTGGAGATCCTGGTGGAGCAGATTGCCTGGGAGCTGCGGCAAATCAAGGAGCGGGGCGGCAAAACGGTGGTGGTGGCAGGGCCGGTGGTCATCCACACAGGCGGCGGATCCCACTTGGCTACCCTGATTCGGGAGGGCTATGTGCAGGCGCTGTTGGGGGGCAATGCCATTGCCGTTCACGATTTGGAGCAGAATCTCTACGGCACCTCGCTGGGGGTGGATCTGTCGCGGGGCACCCCGGTCAAGGGCGGCCACAAGCATCACCTCAAAACCATCAACCTCATCCGCAAGTATGGCAGTATCCGAGCTGCGGTGGAAGCGGGCGTGATTACCGGCGGGGTGTTCTACGAGTGTATTCGCGCTCAGGTGCCCTTCTCCCTGGCGGGATCCATCCGCGACGATGGGCCGCTGCCGGATACGGAGATGGATCTGATCAAGGCCCAACAGGATTATGCGCGGCTGCTGCAGGGGGCCGACATGGTGTTGATGCTCTCCAGCATGTTGCACTCCATTGGTGCCGGGAACATGACGCCTGCCGGGGTCAAGCTGATCTGCGTGGACATCAACCCGGCAGTGGTGACCAAGCTGGCCGATCGGGGATCCCTGGAGTCGGTGGGGATTGTTACCGATGTGGGCCTGTTCTTGAGTTTGTTGGTGCAGCAGTTGGCGCGTTTGGG
>NZ_JANSIC010000189.1:0-5087 GCF_047461955.1 Synechococcus sp. R55.7 | reverse complement strand
GGGTACGCTCCGGCCTCAAAAACAGGTTCTTGACCAACTGCATTGTCAGGGTGGATCCCCCCCCCGCCGAGCCTATACCCCCCTCCACACTGCCTAGGATCGCCCGGCCCAAGCTGACCGGATTAATGCCTGGATGGGTGTAAAAGTGGCTGTCTTCAATGGCCAGCAAGGCCTTTTTCATCTCCGGCGAGACCTGTTCAAGGGAGATCACTTCCCGGTTGGCCTCCCCGTGTAGGCTGGCAATGGGCTCGCCCCGAATATCGACAATGTGGGTGGTGGCAATGGGCACGTAATCCCGCAATTGATGCACGTCCGGCAAGTTGCGGAAGCTAATGGCCAGCCCCACCAATCCGGCAGCCGTTGCCGTGGATCCCAAGAGCAGGGATCCCAGCAACAGATTGCCCACCACACCGGCAACCTGGGCGATCCGGGAGGGGCGGGTGGGTGGGGTATAGTCGGCATGCTCGTCAAACCCCGATCCGGAAAAAAGGGAATTGGAGACACGCTCCAACCCCGGCTTTCTCGCCCGGCGGGCCAATGGTCTGCGACCGTAGGTCACGTCAAAAACCCTGTCACGTCCGTGTTGCAAAGCAACAACAAGCCAGACCCATTAT
Organism: Synechococcus sp. R55.7; assembly: GCF_047461955.1. NCBI lineage: Bacteria > Bacillati > Cyanobacteriota > Cyanophyceae > Synechococcales > Synechococcaceae > Synechococcus > Synechococcus sp. R55.7. Next base: position 4,473 of record NZ_JANSIC010000189.1, on the reverse strand, counting down.
AGGGCGGCGTCTATTGGGGCAGCAGGATGGCCAACCCTGCCCATCGACAACTCCAACCGGGCTAGGGGGAGAAGATCTTGAGTTGAGAATCGAGCATCTTTTGCGTGGGCTTAAAATTGCTCATGGGTTCAGCCGGAGGATCAGGCTTTGAGTATATCGTCAGCCTCAGTTTCGCCAGCGTACCGGGATCCGTTGATAGCCCAAATTGTTGAGCGGGGGGTGGCCGAGATCTTTCCGGGAGGGCCTGCTGCCCTGGCGGAGCGCCTGGCCACAACAAATCGTCCCTTGCGGGTGAAGCTGGGCATCGATCCCACCCGACCGGATCTACACCTGGGCCATTCAGTGGTGTTGCGCAAGTTGCGCCAGTTTCAGGATGCGGGCCATGTGGCCATTTTGCTCATTGGGGACTTCACGGCGCTGGTCGGGGATCCCACTGGCCAATCGGAGGCCCGTCCCCGCCTCACCCCGGCAGAAGTGGAGGAAAACGCCCGCACCTATCTGGAGCAAGCCGGCAAGATTTTGGATTTTGAGACCCCCAGTCGGCTGGAGGTGCGCCGCAACAGCGAGTGGCTGGCCCGCCTGACTCTCAGTGAGCTGATCGAACTCCAGGCCCAGATGACGGTGGGGCAGATGCTGGCCAAAGAAGACTTTGCCCAGCGCTACCGAGCTGGAACGCCAATTTATCTGCACGAATTTCTCTATCCCCTCCTGCAGGGCTACGACTCGGTGGCTCTGGCAGCCGACGTAGAACTGGGGGGAACCGACCAGCGCTTTAACCTGCTCACCGGGCGAGATCTGCAAATTTGGAAGGGCCAAGCGCCGCAGTTCTGCGTGACGGTGCCGCTTTTGGAGGGGTTGGACGGGTACCAGAAAATGTCCAAGTCCAAAAACAACTACGTGGGGCTGACTGAGGATCCCCTCACCATGTACTCCAAGCTGGAGAAGGTGCCGGATCACCTGGTGGAGCGCTACTTTGAGTTGCTCACCTCAGTGCCCCTTGCCGAGCTGCCGCAGGATCCCCGCCAGCGGCAGATCCTCCTAGCCAAGACCCTAGTGGCCCAGTTTCACTCCCCTGCAGCGGCAGAAGAGGCCCAGCGCACCGCCCAAGCCCTGGTGCTAGACGGTATTCTTGCCGAAACGGGATCCATCCCCACCTTTGCCATCGATGGGTTGTCTTACCCTGTTAAACTCAGCTACATCCTGCGTGAGTGTGGCCTGTGCAAGAGTGCCGCCGAGGCCCGTCGGCAGATTCAAGGGGGCGCCGTGCGGCTGGATGGGCAAAAGGTGGAGGATCCCGACCTGGAGTTTGCCCATGCCTCGGAGCTGGCCGGGCGGATTTTGCAGGTGGGCAAAAAGGCCTTTCGTCGGCTAGTGAAAGGCGCAGATTAGTCTTCCCCTCTCCCTGTGGGAAAGGGGTGAGGGGATCCATCAACGGGCAGGCTTGAAGCCGAGTCCGGTTTTTTTCTGCCTGGTCTTGGCTGGGGGATCGGACAGAGGAGAAGCTGACGAAGTTGGCGGGAAAACGGGCTCCGGTTTGGGCCGGATCGAGCCCGCCTCGGCTACTGCCTCAGAGAGCTTTTGCCGCACCAGCTCCTGAGTCTCCAAAATGTTGGGATCCGCCGCCCATTCCGGGGCCTCTCGAACGGGATCATCCTCGGAGGTGAACTCCAGGTCGTAGGTCTCGGCGCGGTAATCGAGGCTGAAGCATTCCCAAGCCCGCAGACTGTAAAAATAGGGGAACAAACGCACAATGCGCTCAATATCCAGGTGCGCAGCAAAGCGACGAAAAGCCTCTTCTTCAGACACCGGAAAAGGGGCGTAGTGTTCTGAAACAAACCACCGCAAGAACTTCCGCGCCTCTGGGATGATCTGCTGGGCAGGCAGGGATCCCAGCACCGCTGCGTTGAAGCAGTTGACCAACAGGTGCTCCAGCATTACCGCGTTGTACTCGGCAAAGCAGGTTTGCTCGCGGCTTTCCACCGGCTGCCAGGGCATGTTGCCGTTGGCGGCAATGAGCAGGTGAACCAGGTCATGGGAGGGGTTGGTTTGGATGTAGCCGTGCCCCTCCAACTTGGCGCCATCGCAGCTAAAGAGCTGGTGTTGGGGGCTCCAATAGAACTTGAGTTGCTTTGCCGCCATGTTCAGTTCTCCTCCTCACCCAGGGGATCCTTTTAGAGCTTACACCTGCACTGATGAGCTGCTATGAACTATAGGCCACGGAGGAGAGCGCCGGCTTATTTGACAATTGGTCAGCGAGAACGCTTGCCACAAGTGGCAAAACAAAGGGGTCTTTATCTCGAAGCAATTCTCGGAGCAGACAGGCTTTAGCCGCCCTACTAGGCTCAAAGCTGAGACCCGCTGTGCTCGCATTGTGAAAAAAGATGAACTCGAGATCCTCTAACTGCAGTAAAAATCTCTACGCCTACACCAAGCGCTACAGTAGCTTTCGGAATTACTGGGTGGTATTGTAACTCCCTACTTTCATGCCACCCCACTATGCTTGCACTGGCAGCTGCAATGACTGTAAAAATACAGCCCGGTCAAGTAAAAAGCCAAAAAGCTGGTTGGCTGCTTCTCCTGGTGCTCGTGGGAAGCTGCCTTGTCGGCTGTGGCTCTTCCGGCGGTAAAGGCATTGAGCCGTCTGCTGTGGGATCCCAAGCTCGCCTGACATTCAATGGCGCTCTGACCCGCTCCTTTTCTGGCACACAAGGGGAAATGGAGTTCAACATCGCCCTCTTGCAAGGCGGGGATCCGCCCCAACCAATAACCCAGCTCTCTGCCAGTCAGGTCAGCCTGCAGGTAAACCGGGTAACCGATTTGCTAGGGATCCCGCAGCCGGTAGCCTTGACCCTGACACCCACCCGGATCGAGAACCCCCCGCCGGATCTGCCTCAGCGGCCTTTGCTCATGGCTGTGCTGATGGATGGCTCAGGCAGCTTGCTGGTTTTGGATCCCCAATCTCGGCGCTTCCTGGCTGTTTTTCGGCTCCTGGATCAATTTCGCCCTGCACTCCTGGATCTGGGCGCCATTCTGCGCTTTGACAACCGGGGAGCAGGCTTTGGCGTTACAGCCCTGGGGCAGCCTCTGCGCACGGCTCAGCTGTTGCAAGACTTCACCAGCGACAGAGAGCTGCTGAGACGAGGGGTTTTGCGTGCTGTTCCCGGAGGGAACACCGCCCTTTACGATGCCACGGTAGAAGCCGGGCGTTTCTTGAGCGACTTTCGGCCCACCGAGCGTTTCAACCGCCGCTTGGTGGTATTCACCGATGGGATTGACAACGAAAGCACCCGCTCCATCAACCAAGCTACTCAGGAGCTGACAACTTTGGCCAGAGAGCGAGGACAAAAACTCACCGTGTATGTGGTTGGGTTGGGGGTCGATTTGAATCTTCTGGAGTTACAGCGTCTGGCTGCAGCTACTGAGGGGACTTTTGTGCTGGCACGGTTTTCTGAAGGGCTGGAAGCTCCCTTTGCCAACTTATTCCCTGCTGCTATTGGGGAGCACCGCCTGCAAATGAGGGTGCAAAGCAATGTTCCGCTATCTGCTGGTTCTTATCTTCTCAGTGGCGAGCTGAGAGTTGAGAGAGAAGGCAGCCGTTTTGTGGCGCCATTCAGCGACGCTGTTCTCACGGTGGGATCCCGCTAGAGTCATTCCGCAGGCTGACAACATCCCCAATCGAGAGCGAGGCGATAAGCAAATGTTTCGACGACTCGGTATACCCAGAAGATTTTGGCAACCGGCTGCGCTTGTCCTGGCGGCAGTGCTTACAGGTTCCCTAACGGTTTTCCTGAAAGGTTGCGGTGGCACCTCCAGCAGCCCCTCGACTGTGGGGTCGCCGCCAAGGGATCCCGGCTCTGGCTTTGCCTCTGCCATTTTGGGGTTGGTGGTGGATCCCTTTGCTCAGCTTTGCCCGCCAGGCTCAACAGCCGCCCTTTGCCCAGGAGGGCCGCTTTTTTCAAGAGGCAACAAGGTTGAGTTGTTCAACCTAAGCTCAAGAGGGGACATTTTGTTCCCTGCCCTGTCAACTGCTGCTTTAGAGGGCAACTTGCGGTTCACCATTCCCTTTTCCGGATCGATTATTCAACCGCCGGGGAAATTGGTATCGGTTCAGTCCAATCTCCTGGGCCAAGGGCGTCAGTCCGGCCAGTCTATACCCCTGCGGGGATTTGTTTTCAGTGCTGCTGTGGATGTTTCCCCTTGGAGTGAAGCCCTTTATCGCATCTTGCTGCGGGAGCGGGATAGAGTACCTTTCTCCAACTTAGCTCCCCCCGAAGTTAGGGATCTGGAGAATATTCTGTTTGTCAGCGTACCTCTTTCCAGAACAGCCCGAGACCTGGAGGAAATCATTACGGACATTATTCGACAAGCGGATCAACTTAGTTTTAATCAGCTTCGCTTTGTGGAAGATCTCATTCGCGTTTGCTATGCCCCAGAAGGCAATCAATCGGATCAGCCCTGCCGCCTCCGCATTCC
>NZ_JANSIC010000188.1:0-5124 GCF_047461955.1 Synechococcus sp. R55.7 | reverse complement strand
ACTGCGGACACCAGAAACGGTTGTTTAAGGCACTGGTAACGGTCGATTGGGGGTGTCGTAAACCATCCCAGAGGTCCGTGGTTAGTTTACTAACTGCAGGGCTACTAAAAGCCTACTCTGTACCGCGAAGCAGTCAGGGTCGGGTAGTTTACTTGGCGGATCCCCCTACAGTCAACTGGCCCAGCACGTTGATATCAAAGGTGAAATTAATTGTCACCGAGTTGCCCTCGTAAGCCTCAGGCAGCGGCAGGAAGGGAGCTGCCCTCTGGATAGCCGTCAGCGCTGCATCGTCTGTTTGTTGGCTGCCGGACGTGCGCCCCAGGCGAATGCTCTGCAGATCGCCAGCTCGACCCACTGTAAAGATCACCACTGTGCGGCGCGAGGTACCGGTCTGCCCAGGTATCCAATTTTGCTCCACTTTCCGCTGCAAAGCGGCCAGCCAGGGGCCCCAATCCACATCGGCCCGCGCTGCCACACTGGGGGGATTGGGAGCGGATTGGGTGGGGTTGGCCAATCCACTAGCTCCACTGCCCTGGATCCCGGCTCCATTGCTGGGAGCAGAGGCACTGACCGGAGGCCCCAACTGGGAAGAGTCAGAGGGCCGCTGGGCGGGAAGAACCTCTGTCACCGGTTGCGGAGCGGGCGGAACGGGAGCCAATTGGCTGGGATCCGAAACCCGCTCGCTTGGCTGTATGGGCAAGGGCTCCGCAGTTGGCGGGGGAGTGGGCCTTGGGGAGGGAGCAGCCGCCACAGGCGGTGGAGTTTGGGTCGGAGTAGGTCTGGGGACAGGCGTGGGAGGGGGCGGTGCCGCAGTCGGGGTCGCGGTGGGCTGAGGGGGAGCGGGGGTTGGGGTAGGTGTGGGCGTGGGTGGAGGGGTTGGAGTTGGGGTTGCCAGAGCAACTGCAGCCGGGGCAGGTGGTGGTGGAACAGGGGCAGGCTGCTGTGGTGGCGGTGGTTGGGGTCTTGGCGGCGGCGGCGGAGGGGCCTCCTGGGGAGGGGCGGCCTGGGATTGGGGTGGACTGCCTTGAGAAGGAGGAGCTTCTACCCGCTCACCCCCATCGCGGGAATCGACTTCTGAAACCAGATCTGCTTCCTCTGGGGGCTGCAGATCTTCTGGATCCAGAAGGATAAACTCAATGGCTTCTTGTTCTGGCTCGCGAGTGAGCCAAAGCCGCCCCAAGTGGAGCAATCCCAGCAGCACCAGCACATGCAGCAGCAGCGACAGCGCCACCATCCAAAAAAAGTTGCGAGATTCATCCTCGCGGCGGCGCTGCTCAATCCAGATGCTGGTCATAGCCAAGATTGCCCTTTCCTTTCTTCAACGCTCTCAACACACCGAGTTGTCTGTTGCAGACTGGGCCACGGGGGTAACACCCCAGCTAGTGTTATAGCATCCGAGCAGTTGGCACTCCTGCGCAAAGGCGTATAGTCTATCTCGGGCTCGGGAAGGGATCCCACCTTGCAGCAGCTCTAAGATCGCCTACCTTGAAAAGAGCGGGGATCCCATTAGCCGGGGAAAAGCCCCACAGCTCGGGGTGCTGGCTCTGATGTTGGCTGGTGGGGCAGTTTTGGTGGCTTTTTAGGAGCGACGTTATGGAACCCATCCGCTTTCATCTGGCCTTTCCAGTTGCCGATATTGCCTTGGCCAAGGCCTACTACGGCAATGGCTTGGGCTGTGAGATCGGTCGAGAAACCTCTGCTGCCGTTATTTTTAACCTGTACGGCCATCAACTGGTGGCCCACCTCACCCACGAAGAGCTGACGCCCCAGCGGGGCATCTACCCTCGTCATTTTGGCCTGATCTTCCCTACCCAAGGGGATTGGCAGGCGCTGGCCGACCGTGCCTTGGCGCGGGCCTTGCCCTTTTATCAAGAGCCGCGCTGGCGCTTTGTTGGCACCCCCTTGGAGCATGGCACCTTCTTTTTGCAGGATCCCTTCCATAACCTGCTGGAGTTTAAGTACTACCGCAACGCTTCCGCCATTTTCGGGGAGCGGGAATTGGCCTTGGTCGGGGACAGTGCTTCCCACCGCTCGCGCGAACGATCCCCGGCCCGCTCAAGTGGCATGTAGTGCAAACAGGAGGAACCTTTGGCCACTCAACCCCTGCGTTCTGGCCCTGCGCGCGGCCCTATCTGGCAGATGGATTTCAACGCCGTCCCCCTGCGGGATGAGCAGAACCGAAGGGTTTGGGAGCTGTTGGTATGCGATCCCACCGGCCGGTTTCGCCAAGCGCAGTATTGCAGTAACCAAGAGGTGAATAGCACCTGGGTGGCACGACAGTTGCGGAGCTACCTCGAAGCGGCTCCCCAGCCTCCCTCGGCCATTCGTGTGTTTCGAGCCCGCATGAGTTCCATCCTGCAACGGGCCTGCGATGCGGTTGGGATCCCGATGCTGCCCAGTCGTCGCGTTTACACCCTCAAAGCTTGGATGCGAGAACGGGCAGAGCAGGTTTACCCTCAAGAGACTCAGTTTACCTACAGCCCCGAACCTCCTGTGGATCCGGATCCGCCGGATCCCATCCGTCTGCCGGACAAGTTGCAGGGAGAACGCTGGGCCTTCGTGACCTTGCGAGCTGAGGATCTGCGGGAAGCCGACGCCTGGCCGATAGAATTTGGCGAGCTTTTTCCGGTTGCCTGGGACACTTTGACGCCCGACACATTGGCACCAGTGGTGCGGAGCACCCTCATTCCCGGCTTGGTGATTACCTCGCAGCGGGCTTTGCCGATGGCAGCCTGGATGAGCGGTATGGAACCCGCCTACTTGAGTGTGGCAGACGGACGGCTACTGCTCGAGGCGGGCCTCAACGATTGTTATCTGTTTGCACAATTGAGAGATGAAACACTGCGAACAGAGGCAGAAGTCTTTGCCCAGCGCCAGCAGCAGGCCCAGGGGCTCCACTTTCTTGCCATTCAAACCGATCTCAGGGCCCAGTCTTTCGCCGGCTTCTGGCTGATGCAACATCCGCTGTAAGTAGCAGCCGTTACAGCCTGTTTGTAAATTACAGTCATTTCAAACTAGATTGAGACACTCCCCAAACGCTCCGCGCCGCTGCCGCGACCACCCCCAGCTCCTCTCCCAGAGGGAGAGGGGAGTTAGAGACCAATGCGACAGAAATGTTTCATTACCTGTTTAAAAAATGACTACACTACTTGAAATGACTGCGTTTTCAATTCAAACTAGGGCCCTGCATCCGCACCCAAAACCTTGAATGCGCAGGGCCAGAAGGCTTTTCAAGGACTCCGTCCCGCTGGCGCGATCAGTGGCCTAGGCGTCTCACCCTAACTTGAAACCACCATATCGCCAAAGTCGCCAAAGAGAGAAGGGATCCTCACTAGGAAAACACAGCCTCCAGCGCCTGCAAGGTCTTTTTCACCTTGGCCTGGGCTGCCTCCACCTCGGGTTGGTCATAGGCTTTGGCGGCAAAGTCTAGTTGTTCTAAGCTGCGGCCCATCTCCTTAGCCAGGCGCAGCACTTCCCGCTTTTGTTTATCTGGCAGGGTAGCCGCCAGGCCGGTCAAGGTCTTACGAGTGAGTCCCATCGGCCCGTGGATGTAGGAGCGGATCTCCAACCAGTCCTCCGCCTCCACCAGGCTTTGCAGCCGCTCTACCTGTTGCTCCAGTTGTTGCAGCTCTCGGGGCAGGCCAGCAGCCGCTTGCACAGAAAGGGATCCCAGCCACAGCCCCAATGTCAGGATGGCAACCAGCAACACACTCCGCCAGCGACAGATCATCACATACCTCCCACATGCCTGCAACAGGCTTGACTTCTTGGCCATGATTGCCATCAGCTTTTTGGCAATCATTTGGTAATCAAATGAATAGTTTACCCGCTGGCTGCACCTCAGCCCCTTGGCTGCCTCTCGAAGAGCACAGCAAATCGGTTAGGCTAGGGATGTAAAAGAATGTAAATGGCACTCTCATGCAACGCATCATCCTCATGACCGGCAAGGGTGGAGTCGGCAAAACCTCGATGGCGGCGGCGACCGGCTGGCGTTGTGCCGAGATTGGCCTGAAAACTTTGGTGCTGAGCACAGATCCGGCCCACTCTTTGGCCGATAGCTTCGATCAGCCCTTGGGCCATGAGCCGGTCGAGGTCAAACCTAACCTTTGGGGGGCGGAGCTGGACGCCCTCAACGAACTGGAGCTGAATTGGGGATCCGTCAAAACCTACATTACCCAGGTGTTGCAGGCGCGAGGGCTAGATGGGGTGCAGGCACAGGAGCTGGCGATTTTGCCAGGGATGGATGAGATCTTTGCCCTAGTGCGGGTGAATCGCCATTACGACGAAGGCAAGTTCGATGTGTTGATCATCGACTCGGCCCCTACAGGCACGGCCCTGCGCCTCTTGAGCCTGCCGGATGTTTCTGGCTGGTACATGCGCAGGTTCTACAAACCCCTGCAGGGGCTGGCGCAAATGCTGCGTCCTATTGCCGAGCCGATTGTGAAGGGGCTGACCGGGATCCCGCTGCCGAATGACCAGGTGCTGGATGCTCCTTATGAGTTCTATCAGAAGATTGAGCGGCTGGAGCGCATCCTCACCAACAACCGCATCACCTCAGTGCGGCTGGTCACTAACCCCGAAAAGATGGTGATCAAAGAATCGCTGCGGGCCCACGCCTACCTCAGCCTTTACGGGGTGGCCACCGATTTGGTGATTGCCAACCGCATCTTGCCCGATGGAGTGGTGGATCCCTACTTTGCCGCCTGGAAGGCAGCCCAACAGAAATATCGCCAGGAAATCCACGAAAACTTTGCCCCCCTGCCGGTCTTCGAGATCCCGCTGTACTCCGAGGAGTTGGTGGGATGGGACGCCCTAGCCCGCCTGAAAAAAGACCTCTGGGGGGATCGCAACCCGGCGGACGTGCTCTATGCCGAGCAAACCCTGAATGTGGTAACCGACAACGGCCAGTACCGGCTGGATCTTTACTTGCCCGGGATCCCGAAAGAGCAGGTGGAATTGACCAAAACCGGGGATGAGCTGAACATCCGCATCGGCAACCACCGCCGCAACTTGGTTCTGCCCCAGACTTTAGCGGCCATGACCCCGGCCCGCGCCAAGATGGAAGAAGACTACCTGCGCATTCATTTTGCTGCTTGAGGCTGTAGCTGCTCTTGGTTGCGTCAG
>NZ_JANSIC010000187.1:0-5127 GCF_047461955.1 Synechococcus sp. R55.7 | reverse complement strand
GGGGTTGGGTCGGCGGCTTGCTCAGCCCGAAAATCGCTGAGGCGCTGCCCGGTGAGGCTGGCCCGTTCACCGTTTTGATTGAAGAAAAGGCGCTGGCCCCAAATAGCCTCGCCCACCCTATCTTCGGTGCGGTTCTCGATCACCGTAATGCTGGTGCCCTCGCGGGTGGCCAAAATGGCCAGTACGGCTGGGTTACCGGGATAGGATTGGTAGTTGAACAACACCGGGTTGAATTGAGCGGATCCCCCGGCAGGGATAGGCAAAAAGGCAGCTTGGGCGCTCACCAACACATGGCTATCCCGTGGAGCCAGCAGGGAGTTCCGGTTGCCGGCCCAAGAGCCGGGATCATGTAAGTAGCGGCGCAGATTCCCCAGCAGCTCTCGCAACGACACGGGTTGCAGGGGTTTTCCTTTTTCGTTGCCCACCAGCACCTGTAGGCTGTCGAGGGGCAGGTCGGCAGACAGATCGGCAAAGTTGGGGTAGCGGATCACCGGCATCAAGCTCAGCTCGTAGTGACCCGTTCTGGGGTTGAGCTGGTGTACCTGGATGGTCATGTCGCTGATGTTGGGGCCAAGGGCAGATCCCTTGTGGCGTCCGGTATCTTCCCAGGTGATGTTGACGATATCCAGCCCATACTGCTTTGCCAAGGCTCGCGCTTGCGGATCCCAGGTCATGGAGATCGTCTGGTCAATCACCTGCCTGTAGGCCAAGTACTCTGCCCACTCTGAAGGCGAGGGGGAAGAAAGGGACTGGTGGAGGGGAAAATCCATAGGGGTTGCCTGAGAAGTAGACACCATCGGCGGAGCGGCCAGGGAAATGCCCACCCAGCTCAGTGAACTCAGCAGCCAGGGGATGGGGGCGCGCATAGCAATATTCCTGAGGATTGGAAATTGGGGGACTATACCCTGACAATAGCTCCCAAAAGGGGAGAGGACGTGGCGGTTTCACTTTTGGCAACCCCATGCTTTTGCCGGGATCCCAGGCTGCCTGGGCTACGATAAAAGGCTGTAGCACCCTTTCGAATCATTCCAGATCATGGCCAATATCCGCCGGGATCCCGAGGTCAACGCTTCTGTGGCTTCTGTAACTCCAGCTTCTCCAGAGCCTCAGGTGCAGGTTCAGTCTTTGCCGCTGCATGTCATGTTCCGCCTGGGCCTGTTTCAAATGGGCTTGGGAATGATGTCGCTGCTCACTCTGGGAGTGCTGAACCGCGTCATGATCGACACGGATCTGCTGGCCATCCCGGCCACAGTGGTGGGGGGATCCCTGGCCATGCACCAGTTGGTCTCCCCGGCTCGGGTTTGGTTTGGGCAGCTCTCGGATGCCAAGCCCCTGTTTGGCCTGCATCGCACCGGCTATGTGCGTCTGGGATCGGTGCTATTTGCCGTTTGTATCTTCCTGGGGGTGCAGGTGGTGTGGGGTTTGGGGGATAGCTTTGCGGCTACGGGCTGGTCTGGAGCCACCTATGGCTGGATAGGCTTGGCCTGTTTGATGTTTGCCCTTTATGGTCTCTGCCTCAGCGCCTGCTCCACGCCTTTTGCGGCTTTGCTGGTGGATGTGTCAGACGAGGACAACCGCTCTAAGTTGGTGGGGATCGTCTGGTCTATGTTGATGGTGGGGATTGCCGGCGGGGCCATTGGCTCGGCAGTTCTGCTGCGGGGCTTGGATCCGGACAACCTGCAGAGCACCATTAATCGCCTCTTCATCATCATTCCAGCCGTGGTGATCCTGCTGGGGGTGGTTGCCACCTGGGGGGTGGAAAAGCGCTATTCCCGCTACGGATCCCGTTCCACCTTGGCCGGACGGGAAGACCAAATCACCCTGGGTACGGCCATCAAGGTGCTGACCGCCAGCCGCCAAACCCTGATCTTTTTCGGCTTCTTGGTGTTGATGACCATGGGCCTGTTTATCCAACAGCCGATCCTAGAACCCTACGGCGGCGAGGTGTTTGGCATGACGGTGGCCCAGAGCACCCAACTCAATGCCTTTTGGAGTTTGGGCATTTTGGTGGGGATTGTGCTGACCGGATTTTTCATCGTGCCTAAGCTAGGCAAGCAGACAACGGCTCGTCTGGGCTGTCTGCTGGTGGCAATCTCTTTTGGGCTGACCATTGCCTCAGGGTTTACAGGCAATCCACGGCTGTTGCAACTGTGCATGATCCTGTTTGGCTTGGCTTCTGGGATCACCACCAATGGCGCCATTAGCCTCATGTTGGACTTGACGGCAGCGGAGACGGCAGGCACCTTTATCGGGGCTTGGGGTCTGGCCCAGGCCATGTCCCAGGCGGTTTCCACCTTGCTCGGCGGGGCTTTGCTCGATCTGGGGCGCATTCTCTTCCCCACTTCTTCAGTGCTTGCCTATGCCACCGTCTTTGGGGTGGAGGCAGCGGTGATGTTGCTGGCCGTGTATTTGCTGGGACGGGTGAGCGTGGCCGAGTTTCGCGAAAAGACCAACCGTGCGCTGACCCAGGTGTTGGCTCTGGAGCTGGAGGGCTAGCAACGCGGGGCCGACTCGTAGTGGGGGCAGCCCTGACAGGGCCCGCTGGGGTTGACGGCACAACGCAGCAAGGGCGAGTGAGCATTAAACCGACAGGAGGGATCCCCCAGGCAATTCCCTGCTTCCTGCGGTGGGTTTACCGAACGCACCAAGGCGCGGATCCCACACAGGTGGTATTTGCCTTGCCGGAGCCGGTAGGAATGACGCTTTTCCAGAACTAGGTAGTGCTGCTCTGCCAGTTGGACGTAGGTGCCCGGATGGGGACTACTCTGCCAAGGACATTCCTCCACCACCTCTCCTGAATCCACATCAATCCACTGAATGGGCAGGGTCAGGTTGGGGGAAGACATAAGGTGCCAACGGAGCCAGTTTAGGGCAGCAGACTACAGGATGATGGGCTTGGTTTGACCCATGATAAGACCTGGGCAGCTTTTTCCGGCAACACTGACTAATGTTCCTAATGTTCTCTCTTCTGTGACTTGGATCCCGCTGATTTACAGAACTTCTACAAAGTCAAGCCCAGAAAAAGCTGTATCAGAAAAAGCTGTATTTAGAAAGCTGTATTCAGTGTAATGGAGTAATGGATTTTCCGCAGCGGGCGGAGAACGGGATAGGTTGGGCCTGCGGCGGCGAAAAGACGGATGCTTGGACTAGCTGTTGGAATGGGCTTGGCGGGCCAGTTGGGTGAGAAAGGCCAGAGGATGACGGTTTTGGAGCTGCTGCCTAATCCGCTCTTGCAGGATTTCCTCTTGCCAGGGATCCCCAGAGGACAGCCACTCTAGGTAACTGAGCCCCGCCACCCGTGTCAGATAGGCCCCCGTCACTGCCTGCAGGGGGATCCCCATAACCATCAAGGGGCTGGCCTTGAGCAGAGAGCCCAAAGCCTGAGTAGCCAGCTCCAGCCCCCCCAGTTGCACCACCATTTGCGCCAAACTCTGGGCAATTTGCTGGGCCCGGCGCAAGGTAATGCGTCGGTCAAACACCTGGTGCAGTTCCCCAATCATGCGCGCCTGAATGGCTACTCCTGCCAGCACATCCAAAGCAGGAAGAGGGTTTGCCGCCAGGGCAGCAGCGGTGGCCCACTGCATCCGTTCCACGATCTGGCGACCCTGTTGGCGACGTTCTTCTTGGAGGGCCTGCTGGACGGCTTCGCTGAGAGTTCGGGTTTGCAACAAGGCATTGGCCAAGCGCAGGTGGGATCCCTTCTGCTGCAGCAGGTGAGCCATTTGTTGAATGAGGGCCTCTGTCTCGGGGGGCTGCGGCTCCCAAGTTTCCCGCACAGAGCCATCTTCGGAGTAGTAGCGAACCTTCAGGGGTTCTGGATCGGCGGCGATGGCCACCACCTGTTCGGCGGGGATCACACCGGCAGTGCGCCGGCGCAAATGGGTCAAGATGGTCTCTACATCCTCCGGCAGCATCTGATCGGTTTTGTTGAGGGCCAGGATGGCGGATTTGCCCAGCCGGGCCAACTCCAGCATTTCGGCATATTCCGAAGCCAGCAGATCCCCGGCCACCACCAAGATCAGCAGATCCGCCTTCTGGGCTAAGGCGCGGGCTTCCGCTTCCCCTGCCCCTCCAATCGTCAGCAGCCCAGGTGTGTCGGTAAGGGAAATGGGGCCGTTCCAGCCCTCCAATTGGTAGGTGTGGATGGATCCCTGCTGGGTGGTGCCCAGGGTGGGGGCCGTTTCGCCCACTGGTCGGCCCATCAAGGCATTGATCAACGAGGTCTTGCCGGCGGAACTGGTGCCGAACACCACCAGATGCAATTCCTCCTGGTTAAGCCGCTGATTGATCTCTTGCAGCTTGGCACGCAGGGCACGGCGACTGATGTCATTCTGCAGCTTCTGGATCAGGCGATCGGCATCTTCCAGATCGGCTTGCACCTGATTCCGAGTTAACTTAACCCGCCGCAGCGGTTGTGTCCGCTGGTTTGGAGTACTTTGCCGTCGGCCAGCCTGCTGCCACCAATGGCGCGCTGCCAGACCTGCTGCTGCTGTCCCTCCCAGGATCCCGGCCACTGCCAGATCCGCCAGCGGCAACGAATGGGGGGCGATAAAGCTATAGATCCCGCTAACCCATTGCAGATATTGGCTCAGGGCCGCCAAACCCAGCCCTGCCCACAACCACACCCAAGTGGAGCGCGACAGCACCATCCCAACCCACAGCCTGCCCAGATCTCCAGATCAAAAAGCCAAAATCGACCGGTCATCCCAGAGGACAGCCCCCGCTGTCAACTGAATCTGCAACCGCTTCTCCAGCATAGGGCTTGCTGTAGCTGAGCATACAATTTTGTCAAGAGTTTTGCTGGGGATCAGCCACCCGCAAGTAAAAGAGGAAGGGGAAGCAGGAAGTCAAAAACACCCTCAGCTCAACCGGCCCCATGAGCCAGGGATCCCCTCTCCCAAAATCGCCGGCGGCTCCAGCGGTGCCGGCAAAAACTCGCCCCCGCGATAATCCAACAGCTGCACCAGCAGCAAGTAGCCCACCCCCAGAGCAATGGCCAGGATCCCTGTAACGATTGCTACCCACTTAGGCCGCTCCACGCTGAATCTCCCCAATAAAGTGCTGGATCTCGATGCTTCTATGATGCCCGAAGTGGTGGCCCAATTCCTAACGCGGCGGGATCAAGAC
>NZ_JANSIC010000186.1:0-5137 GCF_047461955.1 Synechococcus sp. R55.7 | reverse complement strand
AGATACTGAATACCGAGTTTGAAGAGGACATCTGTGTTGATTCTGGACAATGTCCTGATTCAAAGGCCTACAGCCTGCTTTCGGGAACGGACGCTATCTTACTGGCTAGCGTCTCATTGTTGTTTGAATTGACCATCAACTGCCTCCCAAACCCTCTGCGCCGCTCAACCCTCATCCCCTGCCCCTCTCCCAGAGGGAGAAGGGAGTAGCAAGGATAAGGGCAACCTAAACCAAATCCGCTGCCACCCGGTGGGCGCAGGCAAAGCCGGAGAAGGCAACGGCATTGAGCCCTTGGCCGGGGAAGGTGCTATCCCCCACGCAGTACAAGTTGGGGATGGCGGTGCGATTGAAGGGCATGCCCAGCAAGCCCCAGGGATCCCGGCTGGGGATAGGCCCATAGGTGCCGTTGCTGCGGCTCAAAAAGCGGCGGTGGGTGCGGGGGGTGCCTATCTCCTTCAGTTCAATGTGGGATCCCAGTTGGGGCCAAAGGGCCTCCAGGCGGCGGATGAGGCGGTCGGCGGCTTGCTGTTTTTGGATCTGGTACTGGCTTGGGTTCAACCCTTGCCAGGTGGACATCCAACTGGGGGTAAAGGCATGAACAATGTGGCGGCCCGGGGGAGCCAGGTCGGGATCCAACAGGGTGGGGACGGAGACGAAAAGGGTGCCCTGCTCAGCCTCCATCTGATCCCAGTCTTCCAGGAGAATGTGGTGACAATGGCATTCGCCGGCCAGGGCCTCGGCCCGCACCCCCAGGTGCAAGCTTAAAAAGCTAGGGGATTGCTGGTAGCGTTTTTGCCACTGCCGCTCCGCCCTGGGCAGGGATCCCGGCCATAGGCGCTCAAAGGTGTCCCAGCGGGTGGCATTGGAAATGATCGTGCGGGCAAAGAGCTTTTCCCCGCTGGCCAGTTCTACGCCCACCGCCCGACCTCTTTCTTCCAGGATCCGCCGCACGGGTGCTTTGTAGCGGATCTGCCCGCCATGGGCCTCTAGCCCCTGGGCCAACTTTTGGGCGATCTGCCCCACCCCCCCTTTGGGATAGTTAATACCGCCGTAGTGTCGGTCACAAAACACCATCCCGGCATTGATGATGGGCGTGCGATCCGCCGGCACCACCGACCAGCAGTAGCACTCCATATCCACAAAGCGCAGCAAATCCGGATCCCGCAGACAGCGCCGCGCTACCTGGCCCACATTCACCGGCAAATAGCGCGCCAAGGTCAGGCAGCCGAGGGGATTGCTCACAAAAGAACGAAATAGATAGCCCCACTCCTCCAACGAGAGCAGCTCCATGGCGTTGAGGCTGTTGAAGATGGGCCACAGGCTATCGTAGAACCGGCGAATGCCGGCGGCTTCCCGGGGAAAGTAGCCGGATAGCTCCTGCAAAAACTGCCCGTAATCCCGGTGTACTCGGGGATTCAGCCCCTTGGGCAGGTGGTAGGCAATCTGCACCGGATCGGGGATAGAGTCTATGGACTGGCCCACGGCTGCCAAGGCGCGGGTCAGCAAGTTGGTGGTACCCTGGGTGCCCAACCCAAAGATCATGGAAGCGCCCACGTCAAAGCGGTAGATCCCGTTGCCTAAGGGATCCGGACGCTCAAAGTAGCCGGCGCTGCCCCCTGGAATGAGGTATTTCTCCAGCACCAGCACACGGTATCCTTTGGCGGCCAACTGGCTGGCCGCGACCAATCCCCCGATCCCAGCACCGATGACGATGGCATCCCAAGCGGGGGAAGGGGTGTGCAGAGCCTGCAAGAAGGTCTGAGAAGGCAAAGTAGAGGTCAAGGGATCCCTCTGGAAACTCAAACGCAAGATCAGTATCTTTACCGTACCAGAGGTTCTAGGGTTTCCCCATGAGTTGAGCTCCCCTGGGAATGAGTTTGCCCAGATCTGCAAGATCCCCAAATAGAGATTGTGGCGCGGGCTACGGAACCGAATTCACGAATTTGCTATACAGAATCCGGCCACACGACACAGATGGTTTTGCCATGTTGGTGACCCAGCATCCTGTCTTTCGGCGCTTTTGGTACCCGGTGATGCCCCTCAGCCGATTGGAGCAGGGATCCCCGCAACCTTTCGAGCTGCTGGGAGAGAGGATCGTCCTTTGGCTGGACAAAGCCGGACAGCCCCAGGCAGCCGCAGATCGCTGCTGTCATCGGTCGGCTCAATTGTCCAAGGGAATCGTCTGTGATGACCATATCCGCTGCCCCTACCATGGCTGGGAGTTTGATGGCACGGGAGCCTGTGTCAAGGTGCCGCAACTGCCGGATCAGGCCCGCATCCCAGAGAGCTACCGCATTCCCGCCTATCTCTGCCAGGCCCGCTATGGCTATGCTTGGGTGTGCTTGCATCCCCAGCCTCTACGGGGGATCCCGGTCATCCCAGAAGCCGAGGATCCCAGTTACCGGCTCATCCACGAGTTCTACGAACGCTGGGAATGTGCCAGCTTGCGCATCTGCGAGAACGAGTTCGATGCCGCCCACATCAGCTTTGTACACCAGAACACCTTTGGCAGTATGGAAGACTTGGTACCCAGCCACTTCGAGGTCGAGGAGCTGGACTACGGGATCCGCACCCGCACAGTGCTCGGTGTAGCCAACCCAGAGCTGCAACAAAAAAACCTGGGCATTGCTGCCGCCAAAACCGAGCGCACCACCACTTCAACCTGGCATTTGCCCTTCACCAACCACCTTCACATCCGCTACCCCAATGGCCGCAGCCATGTCATCGTCAACATCCCCACCCCCATCAACGACCGAGCCTCCCAAGTGGTGCAGTTTTGTTTGCGCAACGACACCGAAGCCGATACCCCAGCCGCCGAGGTTATCCGCTTTGACCGGGCTGTAACTCTGGAAGATAAAGCCATTTTGGAGACCACGGATCCCGACGTTCCTCTCACCCTCAGCACCGAACAGCACATGCTCACCGATAAGCCCGGGATCCTGATGCGCAAGCAATTGGCGGCTCTGCTTAAAGCCCACAGCAGCTCCTCAAACCAGATTTTCTAGGCTGCGGGTGCCAGCGTAGCGGCTGTAGGCGTAGATCAACCCCAGGGTGAGGCCGGTGACCAAAAAGCTGAGGGCCGCCCCGAAAGGATAGTCCAGGCTGGAGCCAAACTGCAACTGAATCACATTCCCGATCAACAGCGTTTTGCTGCCCCCCAACAGATCCGGCACTACGAACATGCCGAAAGCCGGGATCCCCACCAGAATGAGGCCCGCCGCCAGTCCAGGCAAGGTCTGGGGCAGAAGCACCCACCAAAAGACCTGCCAACCCTTGGCATAGAGATCCCGTGCCGCTTCCGCCAGCCGCCAATCGATGCGCTCCACCGCCGTGTACAGGGGCAAGACCATGTAGGGCAAAAACGTGTAGACCATGCCCAGATAAACCGCCAGCCAACTGGGATACAGAGCCGTTTGCGGTGGGATCCAGCCCAGCCAGGCCGCCAAGCGAGCCGGCCACCCTTCCGGGGCCAGCACCACCATCCAGGCGTAGGTGCGGATCACCAGGTTCGTCCAAAAGGGCACCACCACCAAGGTGAGCAACAGATCCCGTTGTCGGGGTGGGTGGGCGGCAATGAAGAAAGCCAATGGGTAGGCCAGCAGCACGCAAAAAAAGGTGGTCACCCCCGCCACCAGCAGGCTGCGGCCCAAGATCTGCCAGTAGATGGGCGTCCATCCCAAGGGGCCAAAGCCGAGAATGCGCAGATAGTTCTCCAGGGTCAGGGGCAGTTGAATCTGGCCAAACTCCCCGCGGCTGAGAAAGCTGCACACCAACAGCAACAGCCCCGGCAGCACCAGAAAAAACATCACCCACAGCACCCCTGGCCCAGCAAAAATTAGGCTGCGCCCCAACTCCTGCCAAGGGGTGAGCAGCTCCCCAAATCGCACCTGGGCTTGGCCAGGGATCCACTTGCCCACAGGAGATGGCAGCTTCAACATCCAGTCTCCTCCTGACGGGGATCCGGTCGCAAACGGATTAGGCTTTTCGGGGGTAGGTGGGCCACCAGCGCTGCGCCGATCTCAAACCCTGCATCCTCAATATCGGTGTTGAGGGCCGTGGCCTTGAGCTGCTGACCTTGGTTTGTCCGCAACAGGTATTGGTTCTCAGCCCCAGTGTAGATGAGGTTTTCCACCCGCACCGGCACCTGGTTGGGCAGCAGATCCCAGCCGCTGCGAGAGAGCTGGATCTTTTCCGGGCGAATAGCCAATTGCACCGGTTCCGAGCTGGCCGGGATCCCCAAGACCTTCAGCTTTCCCAAGGGCGTATCCACACAGTCCGTCCCACAGGCGATCCCCTCGATCAGGTTGCTGGCCCCTAAAAAGTCGGCTACGAAGGCCGTCGCCGGGCGCTCGTACACCTCATCGATAAGGCCCACTTGCTCAATGCGCCCCGCCCGCATCACCGCCACCCGGTCGCTGGTCACCAAAGCCTCTTCTTGGTCGTGGGTAACGAAAATAAAGGTCATGCCCAGGCGGCGCTGCAACTCGCACAACTGCACCTGAAGCTGCTTGCGCAACTTGGCATCCAACGCCGACAGCGGCTCATCCAACAAGAGCACTTCCGGCTCGTTCACCAAAGCCCGAGCCAAGGCCACCCGCTGCTGCTGTCCCCCCGACAGCTCATGGGGCTTCCGCTTGGCCAGAGCTGCAATCTCCACCAATTCCATAGCAGCCGCTACCCGCTTGCGCAGAGCTTCTCCCCGCACACCCCGCATGCGCAGGCCGAAGGCGATGTTGTCCTCCACCGTCATAAAAGGGAAAAGGGCATAGCTCTGGAACACGGTGTTGACATTGCGCTTGTGGGCGGGCAGGTGGCCTACCGGGCGACCTCGAATCACCACTTCCCCAGCATCGGCCATCTCCAGGCCGGCCAGGATGCGCAGCAGGGTGGTCTTGCCACAGCCGGAAGGGCCCAGCAGGCCGAAAAACTCCCCCCGCCGGATGTTCAGCTCAATGCCATTGAGGGCCACAAAATCGCCAAAACGCTTGTAGAGGCCCGCCACTTCTACATCCCAGTCGGGATCCCGGACGGTGGAAGTACTGGAGATGACACTCGCGATCACAGTTGACAGCGCTGATAAAACCATCTAACCCAGTATGCAAGTCTCCGAGAAAATTGCAGTTGTCCTCCACACCCG
>NZ_JANSIC010000185.1:2865-5158 GCF_047461955.1 Synechococcus sp. R55.7 | reverse complement strand
CCGGGTGCCCCGACTTTTACCAAGGCATTTAGCCCCACCTCGGTAGCTGCCGGCCCTACTGCCAAAACAACTCTGACCTACACGATCACCAACACAGCCGCTCTGCCGCTGACGGGTCTAGCCTTTTCCGATCCCCTGCCTGCCGGCTTGATCGTTGCCACTCCCAACAACCTCAACAACGGCTGTGGCGGGACGCTGGCAGCTGCACCAGGAGCAACTTCCATCTTGCTGGTCAACGGCTCATTGGCAGCCAACGCTAGCTGCACCATCAGCCTGGATCTTCAGGTTACAGCCACGACAGCGGGATCCCTGACCAGCCCCGCGGTAACCCTGAGCAGCAACCAAGCGCCTAATGCCACCGCTGCTGCTATCAACTTAACGGTAACGGTGCCAGCTCCCACCTTTACCATGGCCTTTGCTCCCAACCCGCTTGGCCCAATCGGCCCAGCTCCCGTTACCGGGAATGGAACTCTGACGTTTACAATAACCAACAACGCAGCCATTCCATTGACGGGCTTGGCCTTTAACCACACCTTGCCGGGAGCGCCGTCTTCTGGTTTGCAAGTTGCCGCTGCGGGGATTTTTACACCTTCGTGCGGCTCCCCCACTCTCACAGCTCCGGTGAACGGGAACACCATTCAATTCACCGGAGGACAAGTAGCCGTAGGAGGAACTTGCACAGTGACCATCCCTGTAAAAACAGCGGTAGCTTTGACATCAGCCGGTACCTATACTTACCCCAACTCCCCGGTGACGTTGAACAGCACTGAGGCTGCCCCTGTTACAGCGGGGCCGGTAACCTGGACAGTTGTGGTGAATTAGTCCTTCAAAAGCAGCTCGGCAATTTGAACGGCGTTGAGGGCTGCTCCTTTGCGGATCTGATCCCCGCACAGCCACAGCTCCAGGGCCTTGGGCTCGGAGATGTCCTGGCGGATGCGGCCCACCGCCACTTCATCCCTGCCGGCCACGTCGATGGGCATGGGAAAGCGGTTCTGCTGCCAATCTTCAATGAGCACCACCCCAGGGGCCTGGGCCAGGATTTGCCGGGCTTTTTCCACAGGGAAGGGCTGTTCAAACTCCAGGTTGAGGGCCTCGGCGTGGGTACGTAGCACCGGCACCCGCACACAGGTAGCTGTCAGCCGCAGGTTGGGGGATCCCATAATCTTGCGGGATTCGTTGACCATTTTCATCTCTTCCTGGCAGTAGCCGTTCTCTTGCAGGGGGCTGTTGTGGAGGAAGAGGTTGAAGGCAATGGGGTAAGGGAACACCTGGGGCTGCAACGGCTGCCCCTGGAGGTAGGCGCGGGTTTGCTCTTGCAGCTCCACCATGGCGCGGGCCCCGGCCCCACTGGCCGATTGATAGGTGGCGGCCACCACGCGGCGCAGGGGGATGTGGCGATGCAGGGGGTAGATGGCCACGCACATTAGGATGGTGGTGCAGTTGGGATTGGCAATGATCCCTTGGTGACGGAAGGCTTCCTGGGGGTTGACCTCCGGCACCACCAGCGGAACATTGGGATCCAGGCGAAAGGCGCTGGAGTTGTCAATCAGCACCGCCCCCGCCTCGACGATGGGCTTGGCCCAGGCTTTGGAAACACTTGCTCCGGCAGAGGCCAGCACCAGATCCAGGCCCCGGAAGGCCGCTTCTGAAACTGGTTCCACCGGGATCCGCTCCCCCTTGAAGGTCAAATAAGTGCCCGCTGAACGGGGCGAGGCCAAAAGCTTGAGGTCGGCTACAGGAAAGTGGCGCTCTTCCAATAGCGTCAGCAGCTCCGTCCCTACTGCTCCTGTGGCCCCCAAGATGGCTACCCGTTGTTGCCGTGCCATGCTTTCTTGTCCTTAGGTTTTCCTAATTCTAGGGTTCCAGAGGTGGCTGTAATCGAGGCCAAAGCAGCCTGCACCTCTGCCAGCTCGACTTGATCGGTCAGCTCGGCCTGGCCGATGCGGCGGGGCAGAACGAAGCGAATCCGCCCCTGTTTGACTTTCTTGTCGGCCTGCATTGCCTGCAGCACTGCCTCCCAAGGGATCCCGGCCGGCCACCGGCTGGGCAGTCCTGCTTTCTCGATCAGGCGTCGTTGCCGTTCGGCTTCAGCAGCGCTCCACCACCCCAGGCGGCGGGCGATCTCCCCGGCAGCTACCATGCCGATGGCGACAGCTTCTCCGTGCAGATAGCGGCGGTAGCCGGTGGCAGCTTCTAGGGCATGGCCGAGGGTGTGGCCGTAGTTGAGGATGGCCCGCAGGCCCGCTTCTTTCTCGTCCTGCTGCACCACCCAGGCTTTGCACTCGGCACAGCG
>NZ_JANSIC010000185.1:0-2765 GCF_047461955.1 Synechococcus sp. R55.7 | reverse complement strand
CCAATGGCCGCATCCACCATGGCCAAAAGTGAGGTGGGCACCTGCACAAAAGGGATCCCGCGCAGCCAAGTGGCGGCGGCAAACCCCACTATGTCGCCAATGACCCCCCCTCCTAGAGCCACCAAGGTGGAGGAGCGCTCCAGGCCAAAGGCTAGGGCGGCGTCGTAGATCTTGGCCACCGAGCGCAGGGTTTTGTAGCGTTCGCCGGCAGGCAATAGGCAGAGGTGGGCGGCAAACCCCGCTTGTTGCAGCCCCTGCAGCAACTTCTCGGCAAAGTGTTTGGCAATGCCGGGATGGCTCACCACCAGAGCCTTGCCGGAAAGCCCTCTAGCTCGCATTTGGGATCCCAGCTGGATGAGGCTGTGGCCAGGGGGGCCTTCGGCAGACTGGAGGAGAATATCGTAGGAGCTGTGGGGAAGCTTGACAGGGATCAGATAGGGATCCATGCGTGTCGGTCCTGGGGGGCGGGATCCAGTGTGGCATGTTCTGCTCCCGTCTGCCTGCTGCAGGCATTGTCCTTGGGGTCTGAAAGCCCAGGGGATCCTGCTAGGGGTTGGGGTCAACTGGCTGCGGCTCCGACTGGGGAGTGAGGGTTTCCAAATCCGGCAGAGCTGTTCCCGCCGGCGAGGCCGAGTCTTCCTGGGCCAAGTCCTGCAGGGCGGCTTGGGCCGGCTGAAATTGCGGATCCAGCTCCAGACAGCGCTGCAAGCTGGCTTGGGCGGCTGCTCGCTGGCCGGCCCGCAGTTGAATCAGCCCCAGGGTATGCCAAAAGGCGGGCCGCTGCGGATCCAGGTGCGTGGCCTGTTGGGCGTCTGCCAGGGCAGGTTCCAGCTTCCCCAATTTCAAGGCTTCCCAGGCGCGGTTGTTGAGGGCCACAGCATCTTCTGGGGTGAGCTGCAAAACCCGCGAGTAGGCTTGCACAGCTTGTTCGGGATCCCTCAGCTCGCTGTAGATCAACCCCAGGGCAAACCAGCCCCAGGGATCCCGTTCGTTGAGGTGGATCATCTGCTGGCAGGCGGCACGGGCTTCTTCCAGCCGGCCCAGGCGCCGCAGGCTGGTGATCTGGCCAAACCAGCAGGCAGAACTGCCGGGACGCTGCTGCACCAAGCGCTGGAAATGCCGTAGGCTGGCCTCATATTGCCCCAGCTCCTGCTGAGCTACCGCCAAGGCATAGCGGGCTGGAAAGTGCTCCGGCTTGATCTTGAGGGCTTCCTCGAAGTGGATACAGGCTTCTTTCAGGTAGCCCAATTTTTGGAAGGCCACGCCGCGGGCGTACCAGCTTTTGTAGTTGTCGGCATCGTAGCGCAGGGCGCGTTCTAGAGCCTTGCTGGCCAGCCGATACTGCCCCAAGCGCAGCAGGGCCACCCCCAAGTTGTGCAGGGTGATGGGATCCCGGCGGCGCAGCCGCAGCGAGCGCTTGTAACATTCAACAGCCGAGCGCAGCCGGTGGCAGTGGAAGAGGGCATTGCCTTGGTAACGCCAAACCCGCCCGCTTTTGGGGTTGAGCTTCAAGACCCGGGCAAAACTGGCCGCTGCCGAGCTGGGCCGACGCAGCCGCCGCAGCACGATCCCACGGGCCAGCCAGGTGCGGGGCTGCTTGGGGTTGTGGCGCAGCGCTTTGTTCAGGCTGTTCAGGGCCAGCTTAGACCGCTTCAGTTGCAGCAGGCGGATGCCGCGGTTATGCCAGGCCAGAGCATCTTCCGGGTTGCTCTCCAGCACCTTGTCGTAGTTAACCACCGCCGACTTGTACTGCCCCAGGCGCCCCAGAATCAGGGCCAGGCGCAGCCGGGTTTCTTCGTCGTAGGGGTTGATGCTCAGGGATCCGTTGTAGCTGTCCACCGCCTCGCGGTAGCGGGCCAGCTGCACCAGCACATCCCCACGGCGGCTCCAAGCCAGGGCGAAGTTGGGATCCATGTTCAGAGCCCGGTCGTAGGCGGCCAGGGCTTCCGTCAGGTTGCCGCGGCGACGCCAGTCTTCCCCCCGCTCGAATTGGATGTCGGCACTGTTCCACTGAAACAGCCGCTGAATGAACTGCAAAATGGCGATCTGACGCGCTCCTTCTTCTGGCGTGGCGGAGGGGGTTTCGCCTGTGGCAATGCGCAGGATGGCCATCTGGATGGCCCGCAAAAAGGCCTGAAATCCCCGCACCTCTTCATCTTCCAGGGACTCTTTCCCCTCACGGCGGCGGTATTGCAGCCGGAACCGCTGCAGATCCCCGGGGGCAGGGAAGCTGGGATCCAAAAAGTGCATTAGCTCCAAGGCGCGGTACTCAAACAGCACCGGATCCTCTTCTGAGCCAGTAAAATCCAGCAGGGGCGCCTCTTCCAGGGGGCGGGGTAGCTCAGTGGGGGTGTGCAGCAGCGTCAGCAGACGCTGGTTTTGTCGTGCCGGGGCATGGGGAAACCCGCTGTACAGCTCATCCCTTGGCCAGGGATCGGCAACAAACTCTGGAGAGGCCACCACTCCCACCCAGCGGCATTGTTCGATGGCCAGTTGCAGCTCCAGCTTGCGGTTATCCCCCGGCTGCAGCATCCAGCGGTCAAACCAGACTTTGAAACCCTCGCGATCCAGCCGCTCCGCCAGTTGACGCGCCCACCGGGCTTGCTCTCGGTGGTAGTGCAAGAAAAGGTCGAACTTGTAATGCTCTGAAGACATGAACGCCCGCTCGCTGCTCTTCTCCAGCTTATCTTTGCGTTATCGCTGCGCGATGCTTTCACAAACGCAAACGCATTTGCTCCCCATCGGGTCTGGGGCAAGGAGCAAAC
>NZ_JANSIC010000184.1:0-5162 GCF_047461955.1 Synechococcus sp. R55.7 | reverse complement strand
CGTACCGACAGCCAAGGTCAACTGATTTTGCCCATGCGGGCGCAGGAGCAATTGCCCAAAGATCGAGTTGTGCGGGTGCTGGTGTTGGTGGATGAGCGGGAGCTGGCTCCGGCGGATCCTTCACAGGAGCAGTTGCCCACTGCCTCGCCAGATGAAGAGCATCTTTGGTATGGAGCTCCCACCGTTCCCTACGATGGCATTTAGCGCATGGGATCTTGGCCGGACAGCCGCCAGCGGTTTAGGCGCGAGAGGGTATCTGCATCCAAGTAGGCATCAATGCCCCGCTTGCTCGATAGCCGTTTTGGTTGGACGCGCCGGATCTGCTGCTGGGCCTGCTGCACTTCATCCCACAGTTGTTCTGCCGAGACCCATTCGGCGTTGTAGCCGCCAATCACCAATTGCTGGACACGATCGGAGGTAGCCACCCGTACCCGACACCCATCCCTCTGCAACTGGGCACACAGCCGTTCAATACAACTGTCGGCGGTCTCGCCATAGGAGGTATACAGGATCTCGATACCCGAAGGGGAGCGCTCTTGCCGGGCTGGAGTGGGTTGGGCGTAGGCATCGTACACCACGGTCGCCTGGTAGCCCCGGAAGGCCACATAGTTGGCCAAAGATTCCACCAAGCGCAGACGGGCCAATTCCATCAGGGAGCGACGCGCTAACTGGCTCAGGGTGGGCCAAGCTCCGATGATGTTGTAGCCATCAACCAAGAGGAAGGTGGGAGAGGAGGCTTGCATGGATGGCGGTGGATCCCTTGTCCGGGATCACACTTCTTAATCTTAATCTTTATCTTATTTTTAATCTTAGTACCCAGCCTTAAAGGTTACCCCACTACTCCGAATGCTCCGATACTTTCCCGGTTGTGAGCAGATCACGGTCTGCGCTGAATCCAATAGGTGGTGAACAGTTCGCCACTGGCCTGTTTCTGAATTTTGCCCCCCAAGGCTGCGATGCGCCGCTCCCACTCCGTTAGGGGGGTGAAAATCGGTTCGGTGCCTTTGAATAGCTCGATGAGGCCCCATTGTTCCGCCCACACCGAGTCGGGATTGACCACTTCAATAATCACAGGTGCAGCCGGTCGCAACACTCGCATCAACTCTGCCCAAACCGCGTCGAAGTACTCAATCGGGTAGTAGTACAAAAATCCGGTGGCAATGGCCAGATCAAATTGCTCCGACTCGTAGTTTTCCAAATGGTGGGCGGATCCCTGTTGCATTGACTTGAACAGCTTGGAGTTAAGCTGGGGTGCCCGCGAGCGAATAAAGCGCACAATCTCACCGCTCAGCTCATGGCCGTAAAAGTAGGCTTGCCAATCGTTCCAGGGATAGGTCAGGAAGCTTACCCCACAGCCCAAATCCAAACAGGCTTCCCGTTTTTTGGGGGCACGCAGTTGCCAAAAGGGGATCCCGAGGCGTTCTTGCAGGTGATCCCGCTGCTGGGCTTGCCAAAAAGGCAGTTGCTCCAGGTCTGGGGGAAGTTGCCAAGCTGGCCGACCCAGTTGAATTTCCAACTCCCGATTGAAGCGAGCAGCTACGGCAGCAAGGTAGGGATCCCAGCGTTCCCCGGTTTGTGGTAGCTCCATTTGCTGATGGCTTTGTCCTGGATGGTCGTGAACTTAACTTGCACTTAACCTACACTACCAGGACTCTCGGCCCGTAGGCTCCCGGCTGCAGGGATCCATTTACCCAGCTGTGGCTGCCGAGGATGGTGCCTGCCGGAATCTGAGCTTGGGATCCCAAACGGGTGTGGGCGCCGATGTAGCAGGGGGCGTGCAGTTGAGCGCTGGGATGGATCTCAGCCGTTTTGTGCACCCATATCCCCGGCGCCTGTTGCTGCACATTTTCTAAGGGAAAATCCGTCATTCGGCCCAGGAGAATGTCCAGTTGGCCGTGGTAGTAGCTGGCCGGCGTGCCCAGATCCCGCCAGTAGCCTGCGTGGAGATAAGCTTGCAGCCGGTGCCCTTGCCTGAGCAAATCGGGGAAGACACGCCGCTCAAAGCTGAGGGGATCCCCACTGGGGTAGTCTTTAAAAATGGCCGGATCCAAGACATAGGTGCCGGCGTTGATCGTGTCGGTGGTGAGGGTGAGGGCTTCTGCAGGGGTGGGTTTTTCCCGAAAAGATTGGATCTGGCCCTCTTCCCCAACTTCCACCAGGCCATAGGCGGTGATATCTTCCACGCGGGCGAGGGTGAGGGTGGCCATGGCCTTGCTCTGCACATGACATTGCATCAACGCCTGCAAATCCAGATCCGTGAGGATGTCGGCATTGAAAACCACCAAGGGATCCCCGGTGAAATAGGGCTGAGCCAGCACCAAAGCTCCTGCCGTATCCAAAGGCGTCTCTTCGGGAATGTAGCGGAGCTTCACCCCCAAAGCAGCGCCATCTCCCAGAGCAGCCTCAATTTGTTGGCCCAGATAACCCACGCTGAGCAAAATATCCGTCAAGCCGGCTCGGCGGCAGCGCCCGATCAGCCATTCCAAAAAGGGCACATCCAGGAGGGGCAACAAAGGCTTGGGTTGTAAAAAGGTAAAGGGCCGTAAACGAGTTCCTTTCCCACCCGCCAAGATCACCGCTTGCATAACCACCCTCAACCCCGTTCTCTTCCAAAGATATTGACATCCTCTCCGCCCAATTGCTAAGGGGGATCCATTGGGTCGAGCCAAATGTTTTCTGCTACCCAGAACGTCGATTCTCCGTTGCCCACAGAGGGATACGGATTGCCCCCCCGGGCAACACAGCACGAGTCTTGATCGCAAGTCTCAGGGGATGCCTTTCTGGAGGAGATATTTCAATCTCAATTGGGATTCATAAGCTCAATCCTGAGACAGTTGATTTGCCTTTTTTAGAGCATGTTTGGAGAATTGCGACCCGCTCGCCCCAGTCGGGAATAGCCACCCAAAGCGGCAGTGTCAGGTGATACTACCTTGCAACGGGAATTGTGACAGCCTTGGATAGCTTGGATGGATTCCAATGGGTTTGCCCTTCACCTTCATCTGAGGTTTCGCCGATGTCTGTTTCTCGACGCCGATCCCTACAAGCCCTTTGCTTGACCCTGGCCGGATGCTGGGCTCTAGGCACACACCAGGGATCCCTGCTGGCCCAAAGCAGAGACCTGTTGGCTCAAATTCAAGAGCGCGGGGTGCTCCGGATTTCCACCGACTCCAATTACCGTCCTCAGAGCTACCGCAACCCTGACGGCACTTGGGAAGGATTTGATGTGGATGTGGCGCGCGAGATCGCCAAGCGCTTGGGGGTAGAGGCTGAGTTTCTGGATATCAACTTCGATGTCATCACCGCCGGATCTTGGAATGGCCGCTGGGATGTCAATGTCGGCTCCATGACCGTAACTGCCGAACGCCAGAAAGCTCTGCTGTTTACCATTCCCTACTACTACACCCCCGCCAGCTTCGTGGTCCACCAAGCCTCGACCCTGACCGATATCGCCGCTTTGGAAGGAAAGCGAGTTGGGGTGGGCACCGCCACCACCTACCAAGCTTACCTGGAGGGCAACCTCACCCTGGAAGGAGAGACCATCCAAGTTCCGGCCCCGCGGGTGGACATTCGCATCTACGACACCGATAGCCTGGCTCTGCAGGATTTGGCACTGGGGGATGGCACCCGCCTGGATGCAGTCTTGACAGCTTTGCCGACGGCTGAAAACGCCATTCGGGAAGGACTGCCCCTGAAAACTCTGGGGGATCCGGTCTACTATGAAGCCTTGGCTGTGGCCTTGGATCGCTCCAGCCCTGCCCCTTCCGAGAGCTTGCAAGCCAAAATTAACGAAATCTTAGAATCCATGCATGCGGACGGCACGCTAACAGCCCTCTCGAAGCGGTATTACGGCATTGATCTGACGAAAAAAGCTGAGTGAGCAAAGACTCTATCCCACTGGAGCAGCCCATTTACCCACCGCCCCGGATTCGAAAAGGGATCCCGTTCCCGGTGGCCCAGGGGTTGTGGTTGGTTTTGTGGCTGCTGTTGTTGGTGTTCACCTTCAGCGGGGTACAGTTGGAGTTGGCCGGGATCCCCATCCGTACCTTGCGTCTCAACGGCAACTTTGTGCGCGAGTGGTGGTGGTTCATCTCGCAAGGGGTGGGCACTACTTTTCAACTGTCCTTGGTCTCCATCCTCTGCGCTACCACGTTGGCCTTTTTGTCGGCGCTGGCGGGGCTCTCCCAAATTGCCCCTCTAAGCAGCCTCTCTGCTCTCTATGTCTCGCTGATGCGGGGCACACCTCTATTCCTGCAGTTTTTGTTTATCTACCAGGCTTTGCCGCAACTGGGCCTGGTGTTCGGCTCGTTCACTTCGGCAGTGCTGGCCTTGAGCCTGAACTATGGCGCCTACATGAGCGAGATCTTCCGGGCCGGGATCCAAGCCATTCCCGTCGGGCAGCGGGAAGCTGCCTATGCCCTGGGGCTTAAGCCCTGGCAAACCCTGTGGTGCATCATTTTGCCGCAAGCTTTCCGAATTGTCCTACCCGACATTGGCAATCAATTCATCGCCATGCAGAAAGACACTGCCCTGGCCAGTGCCATTGCTTTGCAGGAGTTGATGGGCCGGGCTCGACAGGCAGGTTTGCCGCGCCAGCACTTCTTCGAGGCTTTGGTGGTGGCAGCGCTGTGGTACTGGCTGCTGACGTTGATCTTGTCATTTTTCCAGGGACGCTTGGAACGGTACCTGGCCCGCTAGAGGAGCCTGACTCTAATCCGGCCATTACTTTGGTGTCTGCTTGCATACGTTTGTGGTTGCCCACAAAGACCGGCTGTGCCGTTCGCGATAGCAGGGGGCTCCAAAAACAGCCAGAAAGCTGGGGGACATCATCCTGCACTGACCTGCCGCAGTGGGTGAAAGAGGATCCCTGCCACCTCAAGCGGAACGCCATTCAAGAGGCAGGGCTGGCCTTTCGAGAGAGCAAAGACCCGAAGTTTCGCAGCGTCAGAGATCAGAGCTTTGCGGGATACTGCCATTCTGTTTGGCAACGAGCAGGATGCAATCGCTGCAGCCCTGGGCAACAGTGTATGGCTTCGCCATGCAAGCCATAGCCATTCCAAACTGGATTGGGACACTCCCCAAGCGTTCCGCGCTGCTTCCGCGACCACTCCCAGGGGAAGAGGGAAGTTAGGAAGCGATGCAACTTAAAGCTGTTCGTCAGCTAG
>NZ_JANSIC010000183.1:0-5165 GCF_047461955.1 Synechococcus sp. R55.7 | reverse complement strand
GAGGGCAGTGGTCATGGCATCTCCTCAGGCAGCGGCAGAATGGATCAAGCGGTCAGCCGGGTGTCGGGAAGCTGGACGCGGTAGCCTTTGAGTTCTCTCGGTTGCGAAGCGGTGCATAGCACTCACACAAGCGCGGTCAACCTCTCTGCGTCCTTCGTCGGCCTCTCTACACTGAGAAGCATCCTGCGATTCTAGGGTAAAGACCGGTGGTGGGGAGCTGACGCTTTTGTTATCCTGTCGCATAAGCTCCCCCTCTGGGATCCCAGGGGAAAGTGGGCCAACCTTGCCTGACACTGAACGCCAGCACAGCCCGCATAATGTTCCCGCACAATGTCCTGCACAATGTTGTGTCAGCAAGACTTGGTTCTCGATGGCAGGTTTGCAGAGAGGACGTGACCTGATGTTTACTTGGCTCTGGACGAAACAATTTTCTCGCTTGAATCAAAGGCTACAGAGCCTAGAGGTAGCTCGCGAGGAAAACCTTCTGTCTCCCGATCTGAGCGCTCAAACTCTGCAGGTGGCCCCCGACTTTTGGGAACGGCAGCACCAAGCCTTTGTCTATGTGGACAAGCAAATGCAAAGGCTCAGCCGTCGCAGCAAGATTTGGGGAGGAATGGCGCTGTTGGCCATTCTGGCCGATGCGGCTTTGATAGTGGCAGGTCTGGCAGCGTTCCAGTCTTGGCAGCAGGTGCAGGCGGATCGCCAATTAACTCGCATTGCCCAACAGGTTGCGGCTGTCGATCCTGTGCAGCAAGCTTTTGATGATCTGGTGGCTCAATTGCCCCAGATGAGCGGGGCAGAGCGATCTCGTGCCCTAGAGGCGTTGCAGGCTCTCTCGGCCATCTCGATGGCCTATGGCGGCTACTCCTCCGACGGTTCTGCGGGTATTTCTGTGTACAGCTCTGCTCTCCCAGCAACCCCTCTTGAGGCTCAACTGCAAACCATTTACCGGTTGGGGCAAATGCGGGTGGTGGAGGCGGTGCCGGCTTTGCTGACCAAGCTTGCGGACGATGAGCCGGTGGTGCGGGAGGCGGCGGCCCGTGCCCTCGGCCAAATTGGGGATCCGCGCGCCTTGGGTCCCTTGCACGATCTTCTGGCCTATGAGCCCAATGAGTTGGTTCAAGATGCCGCTATTGCTTCGATTGCCCAACTGCTGCGCTGAAGAGAGGGTTAGATGGGGGTGGGAGTTGAGGCACTGGGGATGAGTATCGGCAAAATGAGCAGGCTGGGCAAACTGCTGGGGGTGATTTGTTGGGTGTGGGGATCCGCTCTGCCCGTTTGGGCGCAGGATCCCTTCCGCAGCGGGGACAATGCCCGCCCCATCAGGCCGGAGGTGGCGGCAGCTTTTGAAGAGTTCTTCTGTGCAGGCCGCTACAGCCAGAGCCGGGAAAAACTGGAAATGGCCAAGAAGGCCTCCCCCGAAGAGCCGATGGTCTATGCCCTGTTGGCGGCGCTGGCTTATCAGGAGGGAGACCTGGAAGCATTTGCCCAGTTGGCCACTCAAACCCGACAGGTGGCCGCCGAGTTGAAAAAGACGGATCCCCTGCGGGGCAACCTTTATGAGGGCGTGGGCTATGGGCTGGAGGCAGCCAACATAGTGGTGCGAGATGGGGTGGTCATCGGTTTGCCCAAAGCTCTGCCCACCCTCAATCAATTGTTTGCTTCCATTCGGGCCGCCCAAGCAGTGGACAGCAGCGATCCGGAGCTCAATCTGCTCAACGGCTACATGGATTTGCTGCTGACCTACCGGGAGAAGGCTCTAAATCAGTTTCGGATGGCAGCGCCTGACTATCTGTCCTACCGCGGCCAAGCTCTGGCCTACCGGGATATGCAGCGCTTTGACGAGGCGCTGGAGGCGGTGGATCGAGCCATTGCTGCTTCTTGCAGCAACCCCGAGCTTTACTACCTCAAGGCGCAAATTTTGGTTTCCAAAGGGCAAGACCGAGAGGCCGTCCCCCTTTTCGATCAGGCCCTGCAAGCTTCCGCCCAACTGCCCCAACCTTTGGTGGAGCAAATCCAGATGGAGCGGGATCGCGCCGCCCAACGCAGTGGGTTGACCGGCCAGTTGCCGGCCACGCCTAGCCCCTGAAGGGATCCCATGAGCCTGCGCATCAGCGGCAAACGAGCGCTGCAAACTCCCACTGGCTTGGGCACTCGACCCACACCTGGCCGGGTGAGGCAGGCCTTGTTCAACATCTTGCAAGGGCAGGTGGAAGGCTGTCGCTGGCTGGATCTGTGCTGTGGGGCCGGTACGGTGGGAGCAGAAGCTCTGTGTCAGGGGGCCGCTTTTGTGGCCGGGATCGAGATTGCCGCCCCTGCCTGCCGCATCATCCGAGCCAACTGGGCCAAGGTGGCGCAGCTGGGGCAATCTTTCCAGGTCATTCAGGGAGATGCCCGCAAGCTGCTCAGCCGCGGCCTGAACTTGGAGCCATTTGATTACGTGTACTTTGCTCCTCCCTACGAGGCCGGTCTGTACGCCCCGCTCCTGCCCCTGATCCCGCCCTTGCTCAAGCCAGGCGGAACCTTGATCGTCGAGCATCGCAGCGGCCAGAAGCTACCAGACCAGGTGGGATCCCTGCTGCGCTTTGACCAACGAACCTATGGGCAAACGGCGCTGGCTTTCTATCGCAATCTGGAAGAGCAGCTCTAGCTGGGGAAGGGAGTGCTGACGAAGCCGATTTCCAAGAGCTGCTGGTAGGCTTGGGTGCCCAGCTCGCGGGTTGGGCCCTGGCTGTTGATGACCTGGATCAGCCAGCCCACAGCCTCTTCCGGTCGCCCGGCGGCGCGATAGACCACGGCCAAATCGTAGGCGGCTTGATCCCGGGCTTGGGCGGCAACACGGGCCAGCTCCCGCTGTTCTTCGGAGATGCGGTTTTGGATCCCGGCGAAGGCGCGGGAGAGATCTTGGTGGTAGTTGGAGCGCTGGTTGTAGGCGTTGAACACCTGTTGCAGCAGCTCGACAGCCTGGTCGTAGTTTTGCGCTTGGATGGCGGCATTGGCTTCGGCGGCCAGTTGTTCGGCTCGCAATGCGCTGAGGGCGCTGCTGGGCTGCTCTAGGGCGCGAAACTGCTGCGGATTGGGAATAAGCTGTTGCCCGGTGGGGAGCTGCTGAGCAGTGGCCCAGAAGGTGGAGCCCATGCCCAGGACAAGGCCGAGCAGTACGCCGAAAACCAACCGCGCCCAAGAACGGCGCAGAAGGCTGAGCCCCTGTGCGATGGCGTCCTGGCGACAGCCTTGGGAAGCAACAGCGGGACGTCGTCCAATCATGTGCGGGTAACCCCCAAAACCTTTTTTGACCCGTTCCACTCTACCCTACTCCTCGGGCCTTTGCTGCAGCTCAGGGATCCCTTTGGAGCGAGGCTGGGAGGAGATGGGCTTCTTGAGCTTGGGCGGAGAGGAGCTGGGCGAGTTGGGTGGCTCTGGAGGCTTTTCCGGCAGCAGCGGTAGGTTGAGAATCAGCTCATACATGCGCAGGTATTCCAGCGCTGAGCGGTGCCAACTGAAATCGCTGGCCATGCCCCGCTTCTGCAGCGCTTGCCAAGTTTCTTTGTGCTGGAAGGCTTCCCAAGCCCGCGCCAGACAGGTGTAGAAGTCCAGGGCTTCGTAGCGGTCAAAGCAGTAGCCGGTGCCGATCCCCTTGCTGGGGATGTGGTGGCTGACGGTATCCACCAGCCCTCCCGTGCGGCGGACAATGGGCACACACCCATAGCGCATGGCGATCATCTGGCTGATGCCGCAGGGCTCAAAGCGGCTGGGCATCAAAAACGCATCTGCCCCCCCGTAGATCAACTGGGCCAGCTTGGGTTGGTAGCCTTTTTGGTAGGCCATTTTGCCCGGGTGCCGCTCGGCCATCTCCCGGATCCGCCCTTCGTAGTAGGCTTCGCCGCTGCCTCCCAGCAAAACAAATTGCGCGTCGCTGTAGGCCAAAAAGCGATCCAAGGCTTGGATGAGCAAGTCGATCCCTTTTTGCTCCACCAAACGGGCCACCATGCCCATCAGGAAGGTATCTGGGTTAACGGTCAAGCCCAACTTGGCCTGTAGCGTGGCTTTGTTGGTCGCCCGCCCGCTGAGATCATCGATGCTGAAATTGGCCTCTAGGTCTGGGTCGGTGCGGGGATCAAACCTATCGATGTCGATCCCATTCAAAATTCCGCGCAGCCGTTCCCCTTTCCAGGCCAACAAGTCCTGCAGTCCTTCCCCATGCAGAGGGGTGCGAATTTCCATCGCATAGGTGGGCGAGACGGTGTTCACTTGGTCGGCGTAGAGGATCCCGGCAGCCATGGTGTTGTGGGCAGAAAAATACCAGGGCAGCCAGGTCATGCGCTCCAGTTGCCAGCGCCAGGGCCCTTGGTAGGCCAGGTTGTGGATGGTGAACACCGTGCCAATATCGGGAGCTTGGTGCATCCAGGCCGGGATCATGCCGGTGTGCCAATCGTGGCAGTGGATGATGTTGGGTTTCCAGGGGTAGTAAGTCCAGGCAAATTCGGCTACGGCGTTGGCAAAAAAGGTGAAGCGCCAGAACTCGTCCTCGCCGTAGTAGATGCGGTGGGGAGCAAAGCAGTAGTGGCTGACCAAGTAGAGGGGCACATCGGTGCCGGGCAAAACGCTTTCGTAAATATCGGCCACCTGACCCATGACCTGTTTAGACCAGATGGGATCTTTCGAGCGGGGGTATTGCCCCGGTTCCTGGCCGAACTTGTCCCAGAGAAAGCCATACAGAGGCATGATGATGCGGACATCCTGACCCAGCTTGCGCAAAACGACAGGCAGGGATCCCACCACATCCGCCATGCCCCCCACCTTGGCCAAAGGTGCTGCCTCTGCCGCTGCGAACAAAATCCTGGCTTGAACCACGCTGCCCTCCCTGGTGTTGTGGGCTCCGCTCCGCCGCCGTGAACGGATCCCGGCTCAGTTGCCCTCAGCCAAAACCCTTCCCATCCTAAAACACAAGGGATCCCTGCGCCGGATGAGCTGATGCAGCGCCTCATCTTGAGGTTATGTTGCAACTTATTGATTTTTCGTAAGATGGAAGGACAGTGCTGCTCAGAACTGTTGTGGGCGCTGCTGTATTGCACTTTATTCGTCGTCATTGTTCTGGAGATATCGTCCTATGACCATAGCGGTAGGGCGCGTGCGTCAGGAGCGAGGATGGTTCGACATCGTCG
>NZ_JANSIC010000182.1:0-5174 GCF_047461955.1 Synechococcus sp. R55.7 | reverse complement strand
GATCGCTTCTTTCCTGAACCATGTTCAGGAGAGTTCAGCGTGAATGTATCAGGTGGAAACCTGTGCCATCCTCAACACTGCCGCCAACCGTCTGATGCAGCTTTTTCACGAGCGGATGCCCGTGATTTTGACGGAAAACGACTACGACCTCTGGCTGGATCCCCAGGTGCAGGATCCCAAGCTGCTGTTGCCCCTGCTTCGCCCCTACCCGGCAGAGGCCATGGTGGCTTATCCGGTCAGCACCCATGTGAACAACCCCCGCCACGAGGATCCCGCTTGCCGTGCTCCTATCGGAGAAGCAGTGCAGGGATCCAGCCTCAGCGAGCCCGCTGGTAGCGCATCCCCGGCAGTTGTACCAGCCAGCCTTCCAATTCCATAAGCAGCAGGGTACTGGAAAGGGTGGCAATATCCATCTGGCTAGCCTGGGCCAGGGCATCGAGGCTGAGGATGCCCTCCCCTAGCAGCTGCCAGAGCAGTTGCTGTTGGGGATCGCTGGGGCCAGTGGACGAGGGCTGCTTTAGCACAGGGGATCCCTGGAGGAGGCCCAAGTCTTTCAACAGCTCCTCGATCCCCAGGATCATGCCGGCGCCGTCGCGGATGAGCTGCAGGCAACCGCGGGCTGCTGCCGTGTCGATGTTCCCCGGCAGGGCATACACTTCCCGACCGTAGTGGTTGGCCAGGTGAGCAGTAATTAGCGCTCCCGAGGTTTCCGGAGCCTCCATCACCAAAGTGGCGCGGCAGAGGCCGGCAATGATGCGGTTGCGCTGGGGAAAATGCTCCTTGGCCGGTGGCGTGCCGGGGGGATATTCGCTGAGGATGGCCCCTTGGGCCAGGATGCGCCGGTAGAGAGCTTGATGGTGAGCTGGGTAAACTTTGTCCACCCCCGTTCCCACCACGGCCACCGTCTTGCCGCCGGCATCCAGACAGGCCTGGTGGGCAATGCCGTCGATCCCCGTTGCCAGCCCCGAGACCACCACACAGCCAGCTTCCGCCAGGGCAGCGCTGACTTTCTGGGTCCACTGTCGACCGTAGGCCGTAGGGGCGCGGGTGCCGACGATGGCAATAGCCGGCTGTTGCCAATTGGGACATTCTCCTAGGGCATAGAGAATGGGCGGGGGATCTGGCACCTCCCACAGCAGCGGCGGATAGTCCGGATCTGCAGGCGTGAGAAAGGGGATCCCCGCTTTGAGGGTTTCCTCCAGGATCTGCTCGGGATCAAGGCCAGGACGGGCAGAGACAATAGCCTGGGCCAGGGTGGGGCCAATGCCTTCCACCTGCCGCAGGGCCGGGGCATCCGCTTGCCAAGCCCGCTCCAGGGATCCAAAAAACTCCGCCAGCCGCTTGAGCCGGTGGGGGCCAATCCCTTTGATGCGGGCCCAAGCTAGCCAGTAGGGCCGCTCCCGTTCTTCATGGCCTGGCCCACGGGAAGGCTCCCTCTTGCCAACAGGATCTGAAGGGGAAAGGGGAAAAGACAATTTAGCTCTGCGCAACAGTGGCTGTATCTTAAATAATCGGCAAAAGGAACCCGTGGCAAAAAATCAGGAGATGGGCAGATGTCAGGGTTGGATCCCGGCGGTAACCTTCAGGGATCAAGGCCCCTGCGGTTTGGGCGGATGCGGCAGGCTTGGGTGTGGGGGTTTTATCCCCTGCTGTGGCTGTTGACCTGGGTGGGATCCCGCTCTGCCCAGCCGCAGGTATTGGGGATCCCTGCTTGGTACTGGGGGGCAGGGCTGGCCGTGCTGCTGCTGGTGCCCTTGAATCTTTACATTGTGCGCGTTTGCTGGCCTGGAGATGACTGACAGCATTTTAAGTTTGGGTGTGGTGGGGGTGTACTTGCTGCTGCTGGCAGCCATCGGCTTCTGGAGCTATCGCCACAGCGGCCAGGATCCGGTGAGCTATTTTTTGGCAGGGCGGGGGTTGGGATCCCTGGCTCTAACCTTGACGACGCTGGCGACGCTGCTCAGTGCCTTTACCTTCATTGGGGTGCCAGCGGATGCCTATACCCACGGCCTAGGGATCTTCCTGGGGGTGGGAGTGACCACCGCCTTCATTTCGGGGCTGTTTTTGTGGGTGGGATACCGGGTATGGCTAGCAGCCCAACACTTTGGCTTCATCACCCCTTCGGAGTTCTTCGGCCATCGTTTTCAAAGCCCCCTGTTGGCGTTGTTGTATTGCCTGAGCGCTTTGGTGTTTACAGCCCCCTACATCAGCATCCAGATCATTGGCGGAGCCCGCACCCTGGCGGCGGTGTTGGGGGAGGGGATCCCCTACTGGCCCTTGGCGGTGGTGGTGGCGCTGGTGATCTTGGGGTATGTGCTCTTTGGCGGATCCCAGGCGGTGGTCTGGACGGACGTGGTGCAGGGGATCATCTTGATTCTGGGGATGGGGGTGGCCTTTGTTGCAGTGGCTTTCTCCCTAGGGAGAGAAGCGGGTAGCGAACTGGATCCCTGGCTGAGCTTGCCCGGCCCCCAAGGACGCTGGAGCTGGCAAGGGTTACTCGGCAATCAACTGCTGTTTTTCATGGCCACTCCCCTTTTCCCACAATTTTTCCAGCGCTTCTACATGGCCAAAAGTGCCCGGCCCTTCCAGACCCTGATGGTAGTCTGGCCGCTGCTGATTCTGCTGGTCTTTTTCCCGGCAGCTCTTCTTGGGGTTTGGGGCCGCCTGGCTTTTCCCAGCCTGGAGAAAACGGATCAGATTATGCCCATGATGTTGCAAACCCTGCCCAGCGGCGTAGCAGCGGTGGTGATTACGGCGGCCCTGGCTGCTCTCATGTCTACAGCTGACTCCCAGCTTCTCACCGCCAGCTCCCTAGTGACGCGGGATCTGGTGGTTACCTTCTTCAGGCGCCAGCTTTCCCCCCACCAAGAAGAGTTGCTAGGCCGCTGGGTGGTGCTGGGGATCGGCCTAGCTTCCTTTGTGATTGCTCTTAACCCGCCGGGGCTGATTGTGGAGATTGCCACCTGGAGCTTTCAGGGCAACGCCATGCTGTTCCCTGTCTTAATTGCCGGCCTGTACTGGAAGCGGGCTACCCGCGCTGGGGCTGTAGCCGGGGCCCTCGTCTCCAGTGGCCTGACTTTAGGTTGGCTGTCGGGTCTGTTGCCGCGGGCTTGGACAGGGGGCTGGTTACCCGTAATCCCGGCAGTGGTGATCGGCAGTGGGGTGTTAATTGGCGTAAGCTTGCTTACCCAGCCGCCCAAGGAGCAGGTGACCGCCTACTACGAGGAAGGGCCTTGGGGAGAGTAGGTTATTCTTTATCGATCAGCTCAATCAACGCTTTTCCAGGTCTGCCGGTAGCCAGCCAGCTTGAGCCAGGCCGTTGAGAAATGCGAAAGTCCCTCCCAGAAAAAGCAAGCCCATCAGGCCCGCCAAGGGGTTGCCACCAATCCCCGTTAGCCACGCTGGCGCCCTGCCGGTGTAGTCTATCCAGGCCAAGTTGTTGACCCAGGCCATGCCCCATACCCAACCCGCGTGCAGCCCTAGGCTAAGGCCCAGCTTGTTTTGGTTCCAGACCCTCGCCTGCACCAGCAGCAGCCCCATCAGCCACAGTCCGGGAAATTGCGGCCAGGTGGCGAGAATCTCAGGCAAAGGCTTCAGGAAATGGGCCATAGCAAACAGGAAGCTGGATCCCCACACCGCAGTGCTGCAACCGTAGTCCAGCAGCATCTCCTGCAGCAGCCAGCCGCGAAAAAACAGCTCCTCCGCCAGCGCCACCCCCAAGCCCAAAAGCAACCCCAGCAACCCATAGACCAGCAGGGATCCCCCTCCTACCGCCCTCCAACTCAGCCAACCCAGGGATCCCTCCAGGCCCAAAAGCAAGAAAAGCCCCCCGACCCCGATCCCCAGGCCCCACAGGATCCCGCCTCGGCAAGGCCAACTGCCATCCAGTCCATAGGCGGCAAACCCGGATCCCCACACCCATAGCCAGGCTAGCAGCAAGGCATACAGGGGCAGCCACAGGTAGGCTCGCGCTTCCGGAAAAAACCACCCCCCCAGCCCGACCCACGGCAGCCAGGCTAGGAGGGGGATCGCCAAGAAAAGCAGCAGACGCAGCAGAAATGGACAAGCCCTCAGCTTGGAGATCGGCAGGCCCATCCAACCCGCCCCGCCTAGCGTTCCGGCTCAATGGAGCTGGTGAGGCCGTGCTGACGCAACTGTTCGCAGTAAAACTCCGCGTGCTCCCGCGGCACCACGATCACCACAGCAACACCGTTGTTGTGGGCTTCCAGCATGATCTCAGTGGCTTGCGGCGGCATCATCGCCGGGATCACCTTCACCAGCACCTGCACCACGTACTCCATGGTGTTGACATCGTCGTTGTGCAGCAACACCCGGTACATGGGCATGTGCTTTGGGGTTACAGAAGGCTTGACCAGAGTCTCCGTAGCCACGACGATCCCTCCTTCGGCAGGGTCAACAAGAAGTCTAAGGAACGCAAAACCGCAAAAATGGGGCAAAAGCAGGAAAAACTGTAATGAAATTTTAGCCTTCTCAGCAAGCTCTGTGAAAAGGCCGTGGGGAACCTGGGCGCAGGGGTCAGAGCCGTTAAACCAACCCTAACCCAGCCTTCACCTGCCCACAACCTCAGCTTGGGGGCAAAAGTGCTTGACTAAAAAGGCGATTGGCCTTTGTTGCGGATCCCTTTACATTTGCCTGCGTCCCTGAGGTGGGTCTTATGAGTTCCCTGCGTTCCCGTCGCTTTTTCCTGCAACTGCTTATGTTTGGAGGTGGGGCAGCCGCCCTGGCTGCCTGTGGGGGCACCTCCAGTTCCTCCATTCCCCCCCTGGGAGAGCCCGGGTTCCCTCAAGGGGTATTTGCCGGGGATCCCACCGCAGAAGGGGCGGTGCTTTCCACGCGGGTGATCCCGGCCAGCGCGACAGATACGGTTGCGGTGACGTTGCAGGTGGCCGAGAATTCCGAGTTCAACCCCATTTCGCAACAAGTTTCGCTTACTGCTCGCCGTGTGGCGGGCCGCAACTACCGCACTGAGCCAGGCGACTACATTGCTCGTGCCGTCGTCACCGGCTTGAGGCCAGCGCAGCGCTACTTCTACCGGTTTGTCAGCGAGGGGTTTACCAGCCCTGTAGGCCAGTTTCGCACCCTGCCAGCTCCTGGGGATGGACGACCCATTCGCTTCTTACACATCAGTTGTGCCAACGAGCCTCCCTTTCCTA
>NZ_JANSIC010000181.1:0-5279 GCF_047461955.1 Synechococcus sp. R55.7 | reverse complement strand
ACCAAACAGCTTAAGACCTGCCATACGCCACAGCCTCTCCCCGGAAGAGGGAAAGGCTGGAACTGGGTTGGGAAGTAAACTGCTTTTCTGGTACTCTGGAATACTTGTGCTCTGTGGGCAGTTGAGAGTGGGGTTGCGGCCAGGTGCCCCCATCAGTAGGCTAAGCCCATGCTGCGGGTGGTTTCGGGGCCAAGGTAGACTCGGATGCTCAGAAAATCGGTGGGACAAGCGGTTTCACAGCGTTTGCAGCCAACGCAGTCTTCGGTGCGGGGAGCGGCAGCGATCATGCCAGCCTTGTTGTTCCCCTTCCAGGGCACCATCTCCAACACGTCGGTGGGACAAGCCCGCACACACTGAGTGCAGCCGATGCAGGTGTCGTAGATCTTGACCGAGTGAGCCATTAGCGTTCTCCAGTCGAGCAGGTTGAAACGTTAAAAAGAGGTTTACCGAATCCGCAGGGCAGCAGCATCGCTGCGCAAGTGCCCTCAGTGTACAGTAGTCCTGGGAAGCCTCCAAAATCTCCGATCCAAATGTTCAAACAAATTTACATCCGGTGGGCCAATGGGAAGGTTGCTGGGGTTGGGCTAGGATCGGCCTGAAGATGACAGGACAAGGGATCCCGAACATGGGGCGCTCGGTGCAAGATTGGCGAAGGCAAACTCAGGGCAATCTGCGTCGTCTGGGGCCAATTTTGCTGGAGATCTTCGAGGAAAACGTCCCTCGCCTACGCCGCTGGGATCAGCAGCTCACCGATTGGGTGCGCAGCCGCCGCTGGGGGGTGGATCCGTCTCTGCCCAAGGTGGCTATCTATGTCCTGGGCGCAGTGGTGATCCTGGCGATCCCACTTCTCACGTTTGTGGCTTTGGGGGCTTTCCTAACCTTTCTGGGCGTCCAAATTGTCCAAAAGTGGTCACAAGGGGATCCCGCTCGCCAAACTCAGCGCCGC
Source organism: Synechococcus sp. R55.7 (assembly GCF_047461955.1). Classification (NCBI taxonomy): domain Bacteria; kingdom Bacillati; phylum Cyanobacteriota; class Cyanophyceae; order Synechococcales; family Synechococcaceae; genus Synechococcus; species Synechococcus sp. R55.7. Next base: position 4,333 of record NZ_JANSIC010000181.1, on the reverse strand, counting down.
TATCTGCGCAGTGCTGACGCGGATGATGATGACTTTGATCTGGATTGAGAAAGGGGCTGCGGGGAATGGGCGGGCTAACTGTCCGCCGACCGTTGGGGCTCCTGGGAGTCTTGCTGCATGCCCAAGCGTTGTTTGACCTGTCTGATCACCTTCTGGTGAGAGCGGTTTTCCAGCCTGTTTAGGCCGATGGCGCCGGCCAGGATCCCCAACTGTAAGGCCAAGCTGGGCAAGGTGGTGTTCAAGTCCCGTCCCGCCAGGGCTCGAAAGAAAAACACAAACGCCCCGATGGTAGCCGAGAACCCCACCGCCAAGTAGATGAAGCGCCGCAAGCTGCGGTAGGGAGCGGCCAGCTCCGTCAACAGCCTCACCTGCTCTGCTGAAGAGGGATCCCGGCGTTGCGACAGGGGCGATCTTGGCTTGGGATCGGAGTCTGCCATTGGCTACACCTCCTCAGGCAACAAGAGGGGCTCCCGACCGGAAACCCCCGCCAAAACGGCTTCGGCAGCGCGGCAGGCGGCCAGAATATCTCGCTCTTCCCCTCCCAAGTACACGCGGCCAAAGCTACCGAAAGGCATCACTTCTAGGATGTTGATCTGGGCAGATTTTTCTGCCTCGTTGGCAGCCAGGGGGGCATAGCCTGCCGGTTGCACCTCCAGGATGTAGAGGGTTTGGCCAGCCAGGAGCATTTGGCCACGGCGGGAACGGTTAATCAACTGGGTTTGGTGGGGATCGATGTTGCGGATGATCTGGCTGGAGATGATGCGGGGCTTGAGGCGCTCCTGTTCACTCACCCCTAAGGCAGCCAGAATCGCCCGTCCGGCGGTGCGGGTATCCCCTTGGTTGCTGGAGTGTACTTCCAGAAGGCCGTAGAGGCGTTCCACCACCTGCAGCCCCGGCCTCACCGAGGTGGCCTTCAGGGCAATATCCATAACGCGGTTGATCTCGATGCCGGGGGAAATCTCGACCCACAAAGAAGTGTCCCCAGGCAGGGGCAAAAAGCCGTAGGCTACTGTGCCCAGATAAGCAGCATACTGGGGTTGCAGCCGATCCAAAAACACGTAACTGCGAAGGTCGATCCCCAAAAAAGTCCTCCCTTTGGGCTCAGTTGGATGTTGAGCTGATGGCGATCTACATTCTCATTCTCCAGCCTCATCCCAGCTCTTGGATCTTGGGCAGACCGGCCAACCTTGGCGCATCAGTTGGGTTGCTGCCCGGCTCTACAGATCGCCCTGAGCCACCACCTTCACCGTTGTCAGGGCTTCCACGTCGATGGGCCCGCGCACGTGCAGCCGCTGGGTAGAAATGCCCAAAGACAGGTCGCGAAACGCTCCCAACGTGGGGATCCCAGCTCCCCGGCCTGCCGAGAGGGGGGAAGTGTTGATGTGGATCAGGGCGGCATCTACTTCCTGGAGAAAGCGCTGGGCCGCCGATTGGCTATCGGTGAGGATCGTCTCCGATTGACGGCAACCATTTTTGTTAATCCAGGCGATCGCCTCCGTCAGGTCGGCAATGGGCTGCAGGCGCAGATGAGGTCGTTCCGTCGAGTCAAAGCCTTGCCCAAGCGGCTGGAGCTGCGGGAACTGTTCCAGAATGGAGGCGGCTGCCTGGATATCGATCCCGTGACCCAGCAAGTCCTCAATCAAGGCGGTCAGATGGTTGGTGGCCCAATCGGTGTGGATCAGCAGCCAGAGGGTGAGAGGCTGATAGATGGGGATCCCTTCTGAGCCGTACTGGGCCAGGGGATCCAACAAAGCCGATTTGACCAAGGGCCAAGGGGCAGTGCGATCCAGATAGATGTGGCCGTAGCCCAAATGGGTGGCCAGAGTCGGCACTTTGCTGGCCTGCAACAGGAACTCCACCCAGCCGGGGCGACCGCAGGGAATCACCAGGTCGAGGTAGCGGGTTTGCTGTAGCAACGGCAACAGTGGGGAATCTGCTTGGGGATCTGCGGTTCGGTCTTGGGCGGGCAAGGTTTGAATGGCCCCTTCCGGGATCCCGTGCTCATAAGCCGTCTCTGCCAACAGGTTGACCATAGCCTGGTGAGTTTTCTGGATGGGACCGCTGCTGGCCAAAATCACGCCATTTCCTGTTTTTAGGCACATGCCAATGCCATTTAAGGCAAACTCGGGGTAGATTTCGTAGACCAGAGCAATCAACCCCAACGGGACGCGGTAGCGGCCAATAAACAGGCCATTCTCCTGGCGGTGCCCTTTCTCCAGCTTGCCAATGGGATCCGGCTGCTGGGCCAGGAGAGTCAGCAACTGGGCGGATCGCTGTAGACGCTCGGGGGTGAGCTTCAGGCCGTTGAGGATCCACTCCGGTACGGTTTGCTCGCGGCAACTTTCCAGGTCGAGGGTATTGGCTTCCAGGAGCAGATCGGAGCGCTCCAACAAACACCGCGAGAGAGCCAGCAGGGCCTGGCGCTTGGTTTGGCTGCTCAACCGCTGCATCTGCGGTAGTAAGCGGCGTACCTGTCGCAGAGTGGTACCTAAGTCAAAGTCTGAACCGAAATCTGTCACTTGAACTTCTCCCGCCTAGCCCATTAGAGACAGACCCGCTGCGTTCTCCAGACCACTGCTAACAAGAAATGGTTGGATCCACAAGTGCTGGGGCTGCCAATTCTGGAGACCAGTCGCTGGAGAAAATCTCACTCACCTCAGGGCCGCCGCAGCAGCAGGATCGCCGTTACCATCAGCAGCGTTAGCAACAAGCCGAGAATCATGAACCAACTGAGCAACTGGGTTTGGTTTGGGAAGAGCACTGCGCCGATGAACCCAACCGCCAAGACAATGCCCAAGCTGAGGGTGAGGCCCAAGAGCGCGGATCCCTGTAGGGTGTTTTCCCGCCGCAACACCCATTGGTAGCCGTTCCAGAACCACATTTTGCGATAGGGATAAGAAACGGCCAGTTGCTCGATGTACAGGCGGTCGGGGGTAATGGCAAAAATATGCTGGCAACGGCTACACCCAAAGGCTTCGGTTAGGGTGATCAGGCGCAACTGACCTTGATGGCAGCACGGGCAGGGGTAAATTTTGGCGGGCTCAAGGGTCTGAGCGACACGCGAGGCTGAGTTTTGACGGGGAGACTTGCGGGGAGAAGAGAAGGCCACAGCTCTCAGCCGGTGAGAAGTTGGGATCCCTCACATCCTATCTTCAGGAAAGCGGAGTCAAGCCACCCAGAGATGGTGGACGTAGCGCCAAGTGAGGATTTGGTTGAGGGCGAGGAAGATCAAAGCTAGAAGCCCGTAGCCCAGCTTCAGGATAGTGCCAAGATAGCCAAGCACCCTTTGGGGGATGAAGCTGAAATCGGTGTGTTTGGCCCAATGTACCAACGCCAACACCTGCAGGATGTGAACCGGCAGACAATAGCGGCTCATGCTTCGCTGGCCCAAGGGGCTCGTACCCGTCAGGGCAATGTAAAACATGGCCCAAGCAGCCAGATGAAATCCCAGCCGCTCCCGCCAACACTGGCTTCTACCTGCCATAACTCCTGCCGCATCCATTAAACCTGTAACAAGCAGGGATCCCAGGGTGGCAGACACAAACAGTTGGCTAAGAGCGTCAGCCCACAGCCCAGGGTCTTTCATCGGTGCAGAAAGAGAGAGTAAGCTTTGCCAGCGTTCGGCGGAAAGGACATATGTGCGAGCTTGGAAAATAGCTTGATAATTGGCTTTCACGCCGGTAAAGTAACGCTGCATTTCCAGGTAGAGATCCCAGCGTCCGAAGCGGAGCTGACAGTAGAGAAAAAAGCCCAGGCCACCCAACAGAGCCAAGCTCGCTGCCATACTCGTCCAAAACCAACGGCGGGCTTGGGTTCTCTCCCCCGCTTTCAGGAGATTCAAAAAAGGGAGCAGCGCCACCGGCAAGCCGACAATCCGAGTAGCACTCATCACCAAGCCGTGGATCCCAGCCAGGAGCATCAGCAGGGGACGGCCCCCGTGAATTGACCAGTAGAGAAAACCCAGTAGGCTGGCCATAAACAAAGATTCGCTGTAGCCCACGACCAGGTAAAAGCTGGTGGGATAAAAGAAGATGAGCAAACTGGCCAAAATTTGCCAGAGGGGGGGAATTTGCCACCTGCGGTAAAGCAGGAAAAGGTAAACCCACATCAGCCAGCAAAAGAGCTGAGCAGTTAGGTAAAGCCCCAGTTCAGGGTCAACTCTCAAAAGGCGGCTGATTCCGGCCACCGCCAGGGGATAGCCGGGGAAAAAAGCTACGTTGCTCTGCTCGTAGGCAATCTTGTCGAAACCCACAAACTGGTACCCCCGCCGCACAATGCTGAGATACCAATAGCTATCCCGCTGACTCAGGGCTGTGAAGGCAGAAGCATAGTC
>NZ_JANSIC010000180.1:0-2500 GCF_047461955.1 Synechococcus sp. R55.7 | reverse complement strand
TCCTGCGGCTACTAAGATGTTTCAGTTCGCCGCGTTCGCCCCTTTGGCCTATGGATTCAGCCAAAGGTGACAAGGCTTGCGCCTTGCCGGGTTGCCCCATTCGGGAACCTGCGGATCACCGCTTTTGTCCAGCTCCCCGCAGCGTTTCGTCGGTAACACGCCCTTCCTCGCCTCTGCGTGCCTAGGTATCCACCGTGCGCCCTTAACTGACTTGACCTTTTCACCTCACGTAACATTGGTGTTCTACCTGCCTCATGCCCCCAGGTTGCTGCTGCTTCCCCCAAGCCAAGGCTCGGAGGGCTCAACCCAGAAGCATGCTGCTCTCTTGCTATGCAGTTTTCAAAGTGCTGGCCGGCTCAACCCGGCTGGAGGCTTGTGCTCGGACCCAAACCCCTAGCCCGGTCGTCAACCTATCCAACTGGAGAACCCCTTCCCGGCTCCTCACCAAAGTGGTGGAGGTAAGCGGACTCGAACCGCTGACTTCTGCCGTGCAAAGGCAGCGCTCTACCAGCTGAGCTATACCCCCAATCCAGACTGCACCCACCCTCTGGCTTTGCCCTCAGCTTGGCCAGCTCGCTTCTAGCTTGCTAGCTCTCCCTTCTCCAGGACAAACAGTGGGCCATCCTGGACTCGAACCAGGGACCTCACCCTTATCAGGGGTGCGCTCTAACCACCTGAGCTAATAGCCCTCCCCTCGGTTCCCCTCCAGAACCCCAGTCAACCATCCCTTCAACCCCGACCGACCTGGGATAACCTTTGCTGGCCTGAGGGTGGTCTAACTCCCCTCAGATGCCCCAAGGTAGGTCTCCCTAAAAGGAGGTGATCCAGCCGCACCTTCCGGTACGGCTACCTTGTTACGACTTCACCCCAGTCACCAGCCCTGCCTTCGGCGGGTGCTCCGACTTCGGGCATGGCCAGCTCCCATGGTGTGACGGGCGGTGTGTACAAGGCCCGGGAACGTATTCACCGCAGCATGCTGATCTGCGATTACTAGCGATTCCGCCTTCACGCAGGCGAGTTGCAGCCTGCGATCTGAACTGAGACGCGGTTTTTGGGATTGGCTCACGCTCGCGCGCTCGCGACCCTTTGTCCGCGCCATTGTAGCACGTGTGTAGCCCAGAGCGTAAGGGGCATGCTGACTTGACGTCATCCTCACCTTCCTCCGGTTTGTCACCGGCAGTCTCCCTAGAGTGCCCAACTCAATGCTGGCAACTAGGAACAAGGGTTGCGCTCGTTGCGGGACTTAACCCAACATCTCACGACACGAGCTGACGACAGCCATGCACCACCTGTGTCCGCGCTCCCGAAGGCACCCCCACGTTTCCGCAGGGTTCGCGGCATGTCAAGCCCTGGTAAGGTTCTTCGCGTTGCATCGAATTAAACCACATGCTCCACCGCTTGTGCGGGCCCCCGTCAATTCCTTTGAGTTTCACACTTGCGTGCGTACTCCCCAGGCGGGACACTTAACGCGTTAGCTCCGACACTGACCGGGTCGATACGGCCAACGTCTAGTGTCCATCGTTTACGGCTAGGACTACTGGGGTATCTAATCCCATTCGCTCCCCTAGCTTTCGTACCTCAGCGTCAGTTGAGGCCCAGTTGCGCGCTTCCGCCTCAGGTGTTCTTCCCGATCTCTACGCATTTCACCGCTACACCGGGAATTCCCGCAACCCCTACCTCACTCTAGCCGGTCAGTTTCCAGGGCCTTCCCACAGTTGAGCTGTGGCCTTTGACCCCAGACTTGACCAGCCGCCTACGTACCCTTTACGCCCAATAATTCCGGATAACGCTTGCCTCCTCCGTCTTACCGCGGCTGCTGGCACGGAGTTAGCCGAGGCTTATTCCTGGGGTACCGTCAGCTTTCGTCCCCCAGAAAAGAGGTTTACAACCCAAGGGCCTTCCTCCCTCACGCGGTATTGCTCCGTCAGGCTTGCGCCCATTGCGGAAAATTCCCCACTGCTGCCTCCCGTAGGAGTCTGGGCCGTGTCTCAGTCCCAGTGTGGCGGGCCATCCTCTCAGACCCGCTACGGATCGTCGCCTTGGTAGGCCATTACCCCACCAACTAGCTAATCCGACGCAGGCTCATCCTCAGGTGGATTGCTCCTTTCAGCTTCCGCCTGTATGGGGTATTAGCAGCCGTTTCCAGCTGTTATCCCCCGCCTGAGGGTAGATTCCTACGTGTTACTCACCCGTCCGCCACTAACACCCGAAGGTGCCCGTCCGACTTGCATGTGTTAAGCATACCGCCAGCGTTCATCCTGAGCCAGGATCAAACTCTCCGTGTCAATTCAAGAGCTTGTCTCTGGAAAAATGGAAACTTGACAGGGTTGAATATGCAGCCACCAGCCGACTCAGGGAGCCTGCTGTGCTGCTTGGCGATGGTTGACTGAACGAGTTACTTGTCAAGGTTCTGGGGCGCCGGGGCTGGGTGGCCTTGTGGCGCTTTACTACCCTATCCCCACCCCCACCACCCCGTCAAGATATCCAACCCAAAGTTTTT
>NZ_JANSIC010000179.1:0-5316 GCF_047461955.1 Synechococcus sp. R55.7 | reverse complement strand
CTGAAAATTCGTTACATATATTTACATCTATGATCGAAAAAACAATTGCCAATCGACTCCAGCCTCGATGGGACAAGGGATCCCTCGTTTAATTATTGTGAAGCAACTGAGGGCTCACAAACCCTGACCTATAATGCCAGGTAAGTCCTGCCCTGGGGGAATCTTCTGCCAAGGGGTAGGGATGCTTCGTTCCTTGTCGCAAGAGAGGAGTTCTTGATGACAACTACGCCAAAGGAGCGAGAGCCGAAGGTCAAGGTGTCGGTTGACGTGGATCCGGTTCCCACCTCATTTGAGAAATGGGCCAAGCCGGGGCACTTCGACCGCAGCCTATCCCGTGGCCCCAAGACCACGACCTGGATCTGGAACCTCCATGCTCTTGCTCATGACTTCGACAGTCACACCAGCGACTTAGAAGACGTCTCTCGTAAGATCTTTTCCGCTCACTTCGGCCACTTGGCAGTGGTTTTCGTCTGGCTGAGCGGCATGTACTACCACGGAGCTCAGTTCTCCAACTATTCTGCTTGGCTGGCGGATCCGATCAACGTCAAGCCCAGCGCCCAAGTGGTCTGGCCCATCTTCGGCCAAGAGATCCTGAATGGGGATGTGGGCGGCGGCTTCGAAGGGATCCGCATTACTTCTGGTCTATTTCACCTCTGGCGAGCTGCCGGCATCACCAATGAGTTTCAACTCCTCTGCACCGCCATCGGTGGCTTGGTGATGGCCGGGCTGTGCCTGTTTGCCGGCTGGTTCCACTACCACAAGCGGGCTCCCAAGCTGGAGTGGTTCCAAAATGTGGAATCGATGCTCAACCACCACCTGGCGGGCCTGCTGGGGCTGGGTTCTTTGGCCTGGGCTGGTCACCAAATCCACGTGTCCATTCCCATCAACAAGATGTTGGATGCGGGCGTGCCGGCGGATCAGGTGCCCTTGCCCCACGAGTTCATCCTCAACCCGGCCCTGATGAAGGAGATGTTCCCCAGCGTGGATTGGGGCATCTTCAGCGGGGTGGTGCCCTTCTTTACCTTGGATTGGGGCAAGTACGCGGAGTTTCTCACCTTCAAGGGTGGCCTGGATCCGCAGAACGGTGCCCTCTGGCTAACCGACCAAGCCCACCACCACTTGGCCATTGCCGTGCTCTTTATCGTGGCCGGCCACATGTACCGCACCAACTGGGGCATCGGCCACTCCATTAAAGAGATCCTGGAAGCCCACAAGGGCCCCTTCACCGGCGAAGGCCACAAGGGCCTCTACGAAGTGCTCACCACCTCTTGGCATGCCCAGCTGGCCATCAACCTGGCCATGGTGGGATCCCTGAGCATCATCGTGGCCCAGCACATGTACGCCATGAACCCCTACCCCTACATGGGCATCGACTACGCCACCCAGATCTCCCTGTTTACCCACCACATGTGGATAGGCGGCTTCTTCGTGGTGGGGGGTGCTGCCCACGGGGCCATTTACATGGTGCGGGACTACGACCCGGCGGTGAACCGCAACAACGTGTTGGATCGGGTATTGCGCCACCGCGACGCCATCATCAGCCACCTCAACTGGGTGTGTCTGTTCTTGGGCTTCCACGCCTTTGGCTTCTACGTCCACAACGACACGATGCAAGCCCTGGGCCGTCCGCAGGACATGTTCTCGGACACCGGCATCCAACTGCAGCCCATCTTTGCCCAGTGGATTCAGTCGCTGCACACTTCGGCCATTGCCAGCACGGCTCCCTATGTGGGCGCTTCGGTTAGCCCCATCTTTGGCGGCGACGTGGTAGCTGTGGGCGGCAAGGTCTCCATGATGCCCATGGTGCTGGGCACGGCGGACTTCATGGTGCACCACATCCACGCCATGACCATCCACATTACGGTGCTGATCCTGCTCAAGGGGGTGTTGTTTGCCCGCTCTTCCCGGTTGATCCCGGACAAAGGCAAATTGGGCTTCCGCTTCCCCTGCGATGGCCCGGGCCGCGGCGGCACCTGCCAGGTCTCCGGCTGGGATCACGTGTTCCTGGGGCTGTTCTGGATGTACAACTGCATCTCCATCGTGATCTTCCACTTCAGCTGGAAGATGCAGAGCGACATCTGGGGCACCGTCAACGCCGATGGCACGATTGAGCACATCACCGGCGGCAACTTTGCGGCCAGCGCCATTAACATCAACGGCTGGTTGCGGGACTTCCTGTGGGCGCAATCGGTGCAGGTGATCAACTCCTACGGCTCGGCTCTGTCGGCTTATGGGCTGCTCTTCTTGGGCGCTCACTTTGTCTGGGCCTTCAGCCTGATGTTCCTGTTCAGCGGTCGCGGCTACTGGCAGGAGCTGATTGAGTCCATCGTTTGGGCCCACAACAAGCTAAAAGTCGCTCCGGCCATTCAACCCCGCGCTCTGAGCATCATTCAGGGTCGGGCGGTCGGTGTGGCCCACTACCTGTTGGGAGGGATCGTCACCACCTGGGCGTTCTTCCTGGCACGGTTCGGCGCACTCGGCTAAGGCAAGGAGGAAGAGAGAATCATGACAACTGCAACTCGTTTTCCCCAATTCAGCCAAGACCTGGCCAGCGATCCCACCACGCGTCGGCTGTGGTATGGCATTGCCACCGCCCACGACTTCGAGACCCACGATGGCATGACGGAGGAGCGGCTTTACCAAAAGCTGTTCGCCACCCACTTTGGCCATCTGGCAATCATCTTCCTGTGGGCCTCCGGCAACGTCTTCCACATCGCCTGGCAAGGCAACTATGAGCAATGGGTAGCCAACCCCACGGGTGTCACCCCCATCGCCCACGCCATCTGGGATCCCCACTTTGGCAAGGCAGCGGTGGAAGCCTTTACCCAACCCGGGGGCGGCGGCCCCGTCAACGCGGCCTACTCTGGCCTGTACTATTGGTTCAACACCATTGGCCTGCGCACCAACGGCGATCTCTACACCGGTGCCATTGGCCTGCTGTTGTTGGCGGCAGTGTTTCTGTTTGCCGGCTGGCTGCACCTGCAGCCCCGCTTCCGGCCTAGCCTGAGCTGGTTCAAGAACGCTGAAGCCCGTCTCAACCACCACCTGGCCGGCTTGTTTGGGGTCAGTTCCCTGGCTTGGACTGGTCACCTGGTACACGTCGCCATCCCCGAGTCCCGCGGGCAGCACGTAGGCTGGGACAACTTCCTTACCACTCTGCCCCACCCGGCAGGTCTGAAGCCCTTCTTTACCCTCAACTGGGGGGTGTATGCCCAGAACCCGGACACGGCCAACCATGTCTGGGGCACGGCAGAAGGGGCGGGCACGGCCATCCTCACTTTCTTGGGTGGCTTTAACCCCAACACCCAGTCCCTGTGGCTGACGGACATGGCCCACCACCACCTGGCCATCGCGGTGATCTTCATCGTGGCCGGCCACATGTACCGCACCAACTGGGGCATTGGCCATAGCATCCGGGAGATCCTTGGCGCCCACAACCCCCCCAAGGGCACTCCCTTCGGAGGCCTGCTGGGAGAAGGCCACAAAGGTCTCTACGACACGGTCAACAACTCCCTGCACTTCCAGTTGGCTCTGGCCTTGGCCTGTCTGGGGGTGGTGACCTCGCTGGTGGCGCAGCACATGTACGCCCTCAACCCCTACGTGTTCATGTCCATGGATCACACCACGGAGGCGGCTCTCTACACCCATCACCAGTACATTGCTGGCTTCTTGATGGTGGGGGCGTTTGCCCACGGGGCCATCTTCCTGGTGCGGGACTACGATCCTGAGGCCAACAAGAACAACGTGCTGGCGCGGGTGCTGGATCACAAGGAAGCGATTATCTCCCACCTCAGCTGGGTATCGCTGTTCCTGGGCTTCCACACCCTGGGGCTGTACGTCCACAACGACGTCATGCAGGCCTTCGGCACGCCGGAGAAGCAGATCTTGATCGAGCCGGTGTTTGCTCAGTTCATCCAGGCCTCTCACGGCAAGATGATCTACGGCATGGATGTGTTGTTGTCCAACCCCGACAGCCTTGCTTCTACCGCTTGGCCCAACTACGGCAACGTGTGGCTGCCGGGCTGGCTGCAGGCCATCAACGATCCCAATGGATCCCTGTTCCTGCCCATTGGCCCGGGTGACTTCCTGGTGCACCACGCCATTGCGCTGGGCTTGCACACCACCACCTTGATCTTGGTCAAGGGGGCGTTGGATGCCCGCGGCTCTAAGCTGATGCCGGACAAGAAGGACTTTGGCTACAGCTTCCCCTGCGATGGCCCGGGTCGAGGCGGCACCTGCGACATCTCCGCCTGGGATGCCTTCTACCTGGCCATGTTCTGGATGCTGAACACCATCGGCTGGGTTACCTTCTACTGGCACTGGAAGCAGCTTGGGGTTTGGAGCGGCAACACTGCCCAGTTCAACGAGAACTCCACCTACCTGATGGGCTGGCTGCGGGATTACCTCTGGGCCAACTCCGCCCAGTTGATCAACGGCTACAACCCCTACGGGATGAATAACCTGGCGGTTTGGGCCTGGATGTTCCTGTTCGGCCACCTGGTGTGGGCAACCGGGTTCATGTTCTTGATCTCCTGGCGCGGCTACTGGCAAGAGCTGATCGAGACCTTGGTGTGGGCGCATGAGCGCACTCCCTTGGCCAAGCTGATCCGCTGGAAAGACAAGCCGGTGGCCATGTCGATTGTCCAAGGTCGTCTGGTGGGTCTGGCTCACTTCACGGTGGGTTACGTGTTGACCTATGCGGCCTTTGTTATCGCCTCGACAGCCTCTCAGTCGGGGTAGCAAGCCCATAACCTGCTGAATAGGGATCCCTCGGCTGGTCCAGGGATCCCTTTTTTGTGAGTTGGTAGAGTGGTGATATGAAGTTTAGGGTCTGATGGGTTTGGTCGATGACTCTAGCTGCCCGATTGGATCCCTATATCAGGCGATATACCTTTGAGGAGTTTCATCGACTGATTGAGTCTGGACAGATTGAAGAGCCCAATCAGTTGGAGCTGATTGACGGGCTCCTGGTTCAAAAGATGACGAAAGGGGAGAGGCACGCCGCCTACTGTAGCCGCCTGTACCGACTGTTGGTGGGCCTTGTGCAGGAGCAAGCTATTGTGCGCACCCAGGATCCGGTGCAACTGCCCCCCAATCACGAGCCAGAGCCCGACTTTGCCATTGTGCGCTTTCAGCAGGATGAGTACCGCTCTCGGCATCCTCAGCCCGAAGACATCTATCTCATCATCGAAGTGGCTGATTCTTCCCTTACCTATGATCGGGAAGTCAAACTCGGACTCTACGCCAAAGCCGGGATCCCCAACTACTGGATCTTGAACTTGCAAGAGAACTGCCTAGAGACGTACAGCTTGCCAA
>NZ_JANSIC010000178.1:0-5322 GCF_047461955.1 Synechococcus sp. R55.7 | reverse complement strand
GGGGATCACAGCCACCACCATCCCCCACTCCGGGATCTCGATTTGGGGGAAAAACACCTCCAACAACATGGTGCTCCCCACCAAGGCGATGATGGCAAAAGCGGCGTCTTCCAGGTGAGAGAACTCGTCCAACCAACGCAAAAACAGAGAAGCCATGTAGCGCATCAGGGTAATGCCGAGAATGCCGCCGAGGATGATTACCCAAGCCTTGCGGGAGACGCCCACCGAAGCGGCGATGCTGTCGAAAGAAAAGACCAGATCCGTCAGTTCCACCATCACCAGGGTCTGCCAAAAATTGGCGTGGCGGGTGATGTCCTGTTCTTGGCCTTCTTCCTCGCCCCGAAAGTGCTGCCAGGCTAGCCAGAGCAGATAACAGGCCCCCAAGAATTGGGCGGGCGGATACTCCACCAACCAAACTGCCGCGAAGACAATGGCAATGCGAAAGCTGTAAGCGCCGATGATGCCCCAGCGCAAGGCCCGATTTTGCTGCTGGGGGGTGGGCAGATGCTTCACCAGAGCTGCTAGGGCAACGGCGTTGTCCGCAGAGAGGGCGGCCTCCAAAAACACCAAAGCCACTACCAAGAAAATATCTGTCCAGGTGAAGGACTGAGTCATCCCTTGCGCCAGGATCAAGGTCGCTCCCATCGCATCTGTTGCATTTTTGACAAGTGTTGCATCAATTAGCATATTCGCGCGTTTTGTCCGCCCCAGTCAGTCCAACACAGCAGTTAACCAGCGTAGGAACCCTCCCCATCTTCGGATAAAGGTACCCCAGAAAAAGGCATGAACCCAGTTAGGTGACCAGAGGCAACACCCTCAAACTCCCGAAGGATGGGAAAGAGAAAGCCCAAGCCTAAACTATGGCCTGAGTATAGCCTGTTTGGCTCAGGATCTATTTACAATTCTTAACCTTCCGAAATCTGTCGATTCCCTGTTGGATCTCCAGTGGGGCCGCATGAACTCAATCGAGCTGCCAGCCGTTGTCCACAACGCAGGATCTGGCCTGCCAGAATCGCCGCCCCGAAACCGTTATCGATGTTCAGCACTCCCACCCCCGCTGCGCAGGAGTTGAGCATCGTGAGCAGGGCAGCCAAGCCCTGGAAGCTGGCCCCGTAGCCAATGCTGGTGGGCACAGCGATCACCGGACAATCCGCCAGACCCGCCACCACGCTGGCCAAGGCCCCCTCCATGCCCGCCACCACGATCAGCACGTCCGCTTGCAGGGCCGCCCGGTTGTGCAGCAGCCGATGGATCCCGGCCACCCCCACATCCCAGAGGCGCTTCACCTGAAACCCAGAAAGCTCGAGCGTGAGGGCGGCTTCTTCTGCCACCGGTAAATCGGCAGTGCCGGCGGAGATCACGCTGACCTGTCCAGGATGGCTGACCACCTGCTGGGACGGGATCCAACACAAGCGGGCCAACTCGGAATACTGGGCCTGGGGCAAGCGGCTGCGGATCTCGGCATACACCTGGGCTTCGATGCGGGTGGCCAAGGCCAGGGATCCCCGCTGGTGGAGTTGCTCCAGGATCTGGGCAATCTGATCTGGGGTCTTGCCCGGCCCCCACACGGCTTCGGGAAAGCCCGTGCGCAAGGGACGGTGGTGATCCACATGGGCGAAATCTCCCACCGGCTCGAAGGGCAGAAAGCGATAGGCCTGCAGAGCTTGCTCTGGGGTGAGCTTCCCTTGGGCCACCGCCCGAAACAGATCCTGCAGCGCTGTCGTAGAGGGGGGGGTCATGGAGGATGAGTTAATCTGCAACACTCGGCTTGGATCTTGCCTGGATCTACTGGGCCAAAGACCCGCGCGGGAAAAACAACACCGGATGCCAACTTTGCCGCAAAATCTCGCCGGTTAGGCTGCGAACCGACCACTCCCAAAAGCTGCCCACGTGGGGGGAGGCAGTGGCAATGGCCGTCATGTCTTCATCGGCAGCAGTAGCCAGGATCTCTTTGAGAGGGGATCCCACCCGCACCAGGGTGCGCAGCTGTACGGGCTTCACCTGCTCGCTCAGGGGTTCAAGCACCTGGGCCAGGTCAGCCTCGGCTTTGCGTTGGAGCACCTCCACCGGAGTTCCTTGGTTGCGGCGGGCGCTGGGATCCACCACGTAGAGCAGGGTAAGCGTCTGGCACTGGGAAGTACCGGGCAGCAGGTGGCCGAGATGGTTCAGCAACTGCTGACGCGGCTGTTCAAAGTCAAAGGGCACCAAGAGGCAGCGAAACAGGTGGCGGCTGCGCAAGCGCAATTCTTCCAGGGTAAAGGTAGCCAGCAGCTGGGGGCGCATCACCAGTAGGGGGATTTTCAGCTTCGGCAACAGCGTCATGGTGGTGCTGCCGAACAATTTTTCGGCGAGCAGGTTGTGGGTACCCATGCCTGTAATCAGCAGATCGGAGCCATAGGTTTGGATGCCTTTTAGGATTAGATCGGCTGGCCTGCCCGCCTGCACCAGAGCCTCGACTTCCAACCCTGCTGGGATCGGGTTCAGCAGCTTCTGCAACTGGGTCTGCTCTGCCTGGACTTCGGGGGTAATGTCGTCGGGAATGCCGATGTCGTCCTCTTGCCAATCTACGCTGCGGACGAAGGTGACGCGCTCGATGCCATTGCTGTGCAGATCTTCTAGACACTTGCCAAAACGCTGCAGGCCATCTCGGCGGTCGGTGGCAATTAACACGTTTTTAAACATATCGTTTTGAGCATTAGGAGAGAGGGTAGCCGGCTCAAGAGCAACGCTTTGGCCCGCAGCGATCCTAAGCTAACACCTTGCGGGGTTGTTCCCAAGGCAGCAGCTCCGGATCCCTCTTCGGCATCGGTTGCTCAGCGGTTGGGATCCGCCAGGTTGCGAAACTGGGTGTACTGGCTTTCGAACAGCAGGCGCACGGTACCGGTGGGGCCGTTGCGATGTTTGGCAATGATGACCTCGGCAATGCCGCGATCGCTGGTGTTGGGATCGTAGTATTCCGGGCGATAGATCATCATCACCAGATCGGCATCCTGCTCGATGCTGTTGTGAACCAGCAGACCGTTGGCCACGAAGTTGTGGTGGCGGGGCATCTCGATGTCGTAAACCGGCTGAGGCTCCCCCGGCTCGCTGATGAGCACCACCGGATCCCAGATCAGCCCCTCCTGCACTACCACCGCCACCTCTTCCTCCAATTGCAGCTCGTCCAAGGTTTTCCAGCCCTGTTGGGTGAAAAAGGGGTGATTGCCGGTGGCGCGAATGGAAAAGTTGAGGCGGGTCTTCAGAACACAGGTGGGCTGCCGACCGCTGCAAAACACTTTCACAGGCTGTTGAGGCACCAAGCGCCCGCGCCCGTTCAAGCTGAGCAGGCGGGGCAGTTCCGCCGCAGCCGGCAGGGCCGCCAGTTGATCCAGCCGCCAGATCTTGCCGCGATCCGCATCCATCACCTGCGTATCCCCGGCCAGACAGCCCGATTCCCGCAGATCCGCCAGCTGTGGACGTTTGTCGGAGCGAGACTCAACAGCTCGACTGAGCTGAGACAGCACCAGCACCGGCACCATCAGCTCCTTGGCCATGGCCTTGAGGCCACGAGTAATGCGCGACAGCTCCTGCACCCGGTTGTCGGCGGCGGATCCCTGCATCAGTTGTAGGTAGTCGATCAACACCATCCCCAACGTTCCCCCCTGTTCCGCCTGCAAACGCCGCGCTTTGGAGCGAATTTCTGTAACGGTACAGTCGGGGGTATCGTCGATGAACAGGGGCAATTGCGATAAAAAACCAATGGCTTGTCCCAGGCGCTGCCACTCGTGTTCGCTGATGCGCCCAGAACGCAGACGGCTGCTGTCGATGCGGGCTTCGCTGGCCAAAAGCCGCTGCACCAGTTGCTCTCGTGACATTTCCAAGCTAAAGATGGCGACCGGCTGCTTGGCATAGGCAGCCACATTCTGGGCAATGTTGAGGGCAAGACTGGTCTTCCCCATCGAGGGACGACCGGCCAGGATCAACAAGTCGGATCGCTGCAAGCCCTGGGTCAAGTTATCCAGGTCGATGAATTTGGTCGGGATCCCCGGAAGCTGTGCCCCGCTTTGGAACTTCTCTTCCAAATCCGAGAAGATATTGACCAAAACCTCAGAAGCCGGGATGAGGCTACGCTGCACTCGCTCTTGGGTGAGGCCAAACACCTGCTGCTCGGCTTGATCCATTACCTGAGACAGGGGCTGGCTGGTATCGTAGGCCAAACGAGCCAAGGTATTGCTCACCTGGATCAACTGGCGGCGCATGTATTTATCCATCACCAGGCGAGCATACTGGTCGATGTTGACGCTGCTGACGGTTTGCTCCAGCAGACGACGGATCGCCCCTGTTCCCCCCACCCGCTCCAGAAGATGATGATCCGCCAACCAAGCAGACACAGTCATCAGGTCGGTGGGCTGCCCTTGGCTGTGCAGTTGGAGAGCAGCCCGGTAAATCTCTTGGTGGGCAGAGATATAGAACATCTCTGGACGCAGAAACTCCGCGACCCGCACCAACGCATCCGGATCGAGGAGAATGCCCCCCAGGATTTCCTCCTCGGCTTCAATGTTTTGAGGAGGAAGCCGATCCCCACCCGTTAAGTCGTAATCGCTGATCACCACAAGCCAGGATAGGAAAATCAACCCAGCCCTAGGGCAACCGGCCTCTCAGCCAGTCAGCTCCAATCGTCAGGCGGGTCAAGCTCTAGGCTGAGCATACCCGCTTGTTGCCTAAGGCAAAAACCCTACTCACCCCGGGATCCCTCACGGGAACTCAGGGATCCTCGAAGGTGAGTCCTCATTCGGGAGTAACCTGAATGCGCAGCGTAGCGGTAACTTCGGGGTGTAACTTTACCTGCACGGGATAAACCCCGGTTTTTTTGATTTCCTCGTTGAGGAGAATGTTGCGGCGGTCGATATCCAGACCGCTGGTAGCCAGCACCACCTCGGCAATATCGCTGGTGGTCACCTGCCCAAATAGGAGGTCGTGTTCTCCCACTTTCTTACGGATGACAAAGCGACCGATGGTCTCCAGAGCAGTCTTGTAGTTTTCCGCCTGTTGTCTTTCTGCCAGTTTACGAGCTGCCTCCTGCTGCAGACGCACCTGCTGCTCTTTCAATATGCCAGGGGTAACCCGCACCGCCATCTGCCGTGGGAAGAGGTAGTTGCGAGCATAGCCGGGCTTGACGTTGACAATCTCTCCGGGCTTGCCCAGCCCTGGGATCGCCTGGCGCAGCACAACCTGCATGTTACGTTTCGACATTGGGAAGACACTTCTTTTCTCGACAGCCTTC
Organism: Synechococcus sp. R55.7; assembly: GCF_047461955.1. NCBI lineage: Bacteria > Bacillati > Cyanobacteriota > Cyanophyceae > Synechococcales > Synechococcaceae > Synechococcus > Synechococcus sp. R55.7. The sequence goes on along the minus strand of NZ_JANSIC010000178.1, from coordinate 59 downwards.
CATTCTAGAGGCTCAGCAGGTTCATCGTCAGCCCAGAGTGCCATAGCCACCAGCCCGTC
>NZ_JANSIC010000177.1:0-5386 GCF_047461955.1 Synechococcus sp. R55.7 | reverse complement strand
CGGCTCAGGCAAGGGATCCCCCTCTAGGCGCAGCAACAGGCGGTGGCCGGAAAGCCGCGCTTGTACCTGGAGATAACCCAACCCCAGGGATCCCAGGGCTTTTTGCAGATCGGCCAAGATAGCGGGCAGAGGAGCCTGGACATCCAAAGAATCGCTCACCGACAAAAGATCTCCAACAAGCCCTAACCCAACCTAGCCAATTTCCTAGGTTGCTTGGATCCCTGGGATCGCCGGCCAAGATGGCCAGATCCATTCACCTCAGTTGCTAGACCCCCAGGATCAGGCGAGCTGCAGCGAACTGAGTTAACCTCAGCAACGGCTACAGCCCATAGAAATCCGGCCCGGATCCCTCGTAGCTGGGGTTGACCCGCAAGTTTAAGTGGGGACAGATGATCTCGCAGGTGCGGCACTGGATGCAGTTTTCCAAAGACATGGCATGGGAGCGGATGCCATTTTGGTCGCGGATGTGGTGTACCTCTGCTGTGCAGTCGGCCACGCAGGGGGTGGGGCGATTCAGCTTGTCGTAGGTGGCGATGCACCGGCGGCAGGTTTCGGCGTCGAACTCCAGGATGTGACGGTTACCCTCGGGGTAGCGGGGATCCGCGAAAAAAACCGCATCGGGCCGCGAGAAATAGCCCGGTCGAGAGGCCAATTCCTGGGGAGCCAAGGTTGTGGGGGCCACAAAATCCGCTTGAATGGCAGCGTGGGGGGCCACATAGCCTCGCGGGGGTGGCTCGCTGGGGCTGACCCGCCCGGTGAGCAGGGTGTAGGCGCGCAGAGTTTCTCGTCCGCGGCGAACGGGATCCTGTAAACCCCAGCGCAGGGATCCCAGCCAGGGATGGCCGGCATCGACGCTGCGGCACACCTGAGGCAAGTATTCTTCCAGCAAGCGGGAGTTCTCCAGAAAAGCCTCGCGGAAATAGCGACTGCGGTAGAGGTTTTGCCCCACCGCACTTTCCATCACCGCCCTTTGGTAGTCGGCCTGGATGCGCAGATCCCCTTTCAAGAAGCCATCGTGAATGAGGCCCGCCGCCAGATAGCCGGTTTCCATCGCGTTATCCACCCCGGCCAAGCTGCCCACATCCAACACCCCCAGCGCATCCCCCAACAGCAGGGCTCCCTCAACGCCAAACCGGGTGGGCAGGCTGTGGTAGCCCCCTTCGGGAATCACGGCAGCCCCATATTTGAGCAACCTGCCGCCAGCAATTAGGGACTGGATCCAGGGGTGAGCCTTGAACTCCTGCAGACGTTGCTGGGGGTTGAGGTTGGGGTTTTTGCTGTCGAGGCCGATGATCAGACCTAAGGCCAGGCGATTGTCTTTGAGGCCATAGACAAAGCCCCCGCTGAAGCTGCCATCCAAAACCGGGTAGCCCAAGGTATGCCACACCTGCCCCTGCAGGGACTGGGGGATCTGCCACACCTCTTTGACCCCCACCGACCACAATTGCGGGTTGGGGCGCAGTTGAAACTTCTCGATGAGATCTTTGGAAATGAAGCCTTTGTCGCCAAAGCAGGTGAGTTCGGCAAAGATACAGTCTTCGTACACTTGGCCAGAATCGCTTGCCCGTACCCCGATCACCCGCTCCCCCTCGTAGAGGATTTCATGGGCGGCAAAGCCGGGGAACACATCGAGGGTAACATTTGGGATCCCTTTGGCTTTTTCCTGCAGGGTTTCGGCCAGCCAACGGATCACGTGGCTGAGGGTGAGAATGAACTGCCCCTGCTTGCGAAATCCCGGCGGGATCACCGCTTCCGGCAGATCCCAGCGCTGTTGGGATCCCAGCACGCTCAAGTGATTGGCTTCCACCCGGCCTTCGTGGGGAAATCCTTGGCTTTCAAAATCGGGGAAGAGCTTGGCGATCACTTGGAGGTTGCAGATGGCGCCACTGACGATGTGACCGCCGAATTGGCGGGCTTTTTCCAAAATGGCAATAGAGATTTTCAGCCCAGAGAGCTTGGCCAGATCCAAAAGGCGGTGGGCCAAGATCAAGTTGGAGGAGCTTCCCCCCACCAAAAGAAGGTCGTAGCGGATGGCTTCACTCATAGTCCCCCACACGGTAGCTCTGGATACCCTGCCTGTATCCTAAAAAGGGGAAGGGGAAAGGGGGCAAAACTTTAGACCTTCTCAAGCCTCTGGTTGAGCCGCCAGCAAAATGATTGTCATTGGCTTAATGTCGGGCACCTCTGTAGACGGGATCGATGTAGCCATCGTCCGCATCGAGGGCGACGATTCCCTACAGTGGGAGTTGATACATTTCCAAACAATCCCCTATTCCCCGACGCTGCGGGCAGAGATTTTGCGGGCTGCGAATCCCAAAACCGGCACGGTAGATCACATCTGCACCTTGAACTTTCGCTTGGGTCGAGCTTTTGCGGCAGCGGCCTTGCAAGGGATCCAGGCGGCCCATCTCACCCCCCAACAGATCGATCTCATCGGCAGCCATGGCCAAACCCTTTGGCATAACCCCAGTGGGCCAGAAGCTTCGACTTTGCAAATCGGTGAAGCTGCGGTGATTGCCGAGCTGACCGGGATCCCGGTGGTGAGCAATTTTCGGGCGCGGGACATGGCGGCAGGAGGTCAAGGCGCACCTTTGGTAGCTTTTGTGGATTGGCTGCTGTTGAGGCATCCCCACCTTCATCGTGTGGCCCAAAACATCGGCGGCATTGCCAACCTCACCTATCTCCCCAGCCTCTGCAGTGGGGGATCCCCCTTGGCCTTCGACACTGGCCCCGGCAACATTTTGATCGATCTGGCGGTGATGCGGGCCAGCCAAGGACAACAAGCCTTTGATCGCGACGGAAAATGGGCTGCCCAAGGCCAAGTCCACTGGGAAAAAATTACAGAATGGATGCGGGATCCCTATTTTCAAAAGGCACCGCCCAAAACCACTGGCCGGGAGTATTTTGGATCCCTTTATTTGGAGCAAATTTGGACCCAATTTATATCTGCTCACGACTGTATTGCCACCCTCACAGGGTTTACGGCCTGCTCCATTGCCCAAGCCTATAGGGACTTTTTGCCCGCGACCCCAGATCAAGTTATTCTCAGCGGTGGCGGCACCCAAAACCCTGTTCTCATGCAACTGCTGCAGGAGCAACTGCCGACCACAACCCTGTTGACTTCCGACCAAGTGGGGATCCCTTCTAAGGCCAAAGAGGCCCTTGCCTTCGCGGTATTGGCCTATAAAACCTGGCAAGGTAAGACCAACAATTTACCGGAAGCAACTGGGGCAAGACATGCTGCCATCTTGGGCCAAATCACACCCTCTTGTCGTAACCAGTCCTAACTCATCTGTATCGTTATCTCCAACAAGCTTGAGCCATTCCTCATACTCCCGAGGAAAGAGAAATGTCCGGAATTGCGGCGGAGCCTCTGCCGAATCCAGATCTCGCTAGGATGTCACGCAAGGCTGAGAAAAGCGATAAAGTTACCTTGCCAAGATCTATAAATCAAAAGCCCTAGTTCTTATGAAGGATCGTCCTCTGCCTCCACTTCTGCTGGCAATCATGATTTTTAATTTCTTCATTCTCTTTGGCTGTAGTGTTGTCCGGCATCACCTGTTTCAGTCTGGAGGATATGATCTTGGCATCTTCGACCAATCCATCTATCTAATCAGTCGGGGAGAGGTTCCGTTTTCGACCATTCGAGGGATCCACATCTTGGGAGACCACGCAGCCTTTATTCTCTATCCCATCAGCTTTTTGTACCGCATTGTCCCCTCGGTCTATTGGCTGTTTGGGCTCCAATCCCTGGCGTTAACCTTGGGAGCATTGGCTATTTATCACCTTGCACTTCAGGCCAAGGTCGATCCCAGCCAAGTGATGGTGATTGCCACAGCCTATCTTCTCTATCCGGCCATTTTTAACGCCAACCTTTTTGATTTTCATCCAGAGGTTTTGGCCGTTCCCCTTTTCTTGGCGGCTGTGCTCTGCATTCGCTCTGGAAAATTGTGGGGGTTCCTTCTCTGTTTGAGCGGCATCCTCGGCTGTAAAGCAGTGTTGTCTCTCAATGTTGTCGCCCTGGGAGCCTGGCTGTTGCTTTGGGAAAGAGGACGAATTCAAGAACGCTGGCAATGGCGCTGCCAAGTGGGCGGCTGGACGGCAATTGCAGCAGGATCGGCTTGGTTTGGGATAGCCACTTTTGGGGTCATTCCTCACTTCAGCGGCAGCGAGCCGGCAGCCGTTTCTCATTACGACTATCTAGGGAATTCTGTTGCGGAAATTGTTCAAGGTTTAATCTTGAGACCGATGCTGGTTTTGAGCAAAGTCTTCTCTCTGGACACCCTGTTTTATGGATTTTTATTGGTTGCGCCTTTGGCTTGGGGTCTCTCTTGGCGACACTGGGATCCCTGGATCCCTGCCCTGCCTACCCTGGGTTTGAATATACTCTCCAGCAACCCCGCCTATCGAGATCTGGTGCATCAGTACGCTTTGCCTATCGTTCCTTTCTTGTTCTTAGCTGTCATCGAGAATGTGAAAAATCACCTCTTCCAGAGCCATTTTATAAAAGATGGAAAACTGCCCCTGATCTGGTCTTCGCTGGCCTTTTTGGCCTTGGGGAAATACACCTTTTTCGGCTCGATTTATCTCAGCTCCCTGGACACTTGGCAGGCAACCCGACAGGCTCTTGCCCAGATCACCACCCAAGGGGGCGTCCTCACCACCCATGAGATCAGCCCTCACCTCACCCATCGACTTGTAATCTACTTTACAGATGAGGGACGCTTCAATGGATCCCCGCCCTCTCAGTGGGATCCCTTTGATTATGTGTTGCTCAACACCCGTCATCCGGGGTGGCGCAGCACTCCAGAGTTCTCCCGCATCCTGATCGAAGCTTTACAGAAGGAAACCCAGTTTCAGCTTCTGTACCATCAAGATGGGGTGTATTTGTTCTCTAGGTTACGAAAAGACCTCTAAGAATCGCATAAGAATCGCAATTCTAAGGACTGCAGACTACTTTATTGGCACTTGATCTAATTGACTTAAACCAAGTCTTCTTCTCGTTGCAACAAATGATTAAGAAACTGCTGCTTCAATCTAAAGAAATTGTTTACACTTGCAAGGCTTAATCTGAGCTTAGTCTTCTCTTAACTTCAAGCCACTAACTTTGTAGTGCCTATCCTCATGCGCGAATAGAGTAGCGCAGGGGTTAGGTGCTGTTTTATAAGACTCGCCAAGTTTCTAAACAAAACTTGTCAAGACAAGAGGAGAAGTCAACGTGAGTATCCATTCGCATGGCCCTAAGCTTCGTCCTGGAGACGAGCCTATGTGTAACCACTCTCCCAACCCCACCTTCAGCAGCATCCTGGAGAGCCGTTTGCAGCGGCGTCAAGTGTTGCAGGGGGGAATTGCTGCAGCGGTGGCCACCTTTTTTGGCTTGCCTGCG
>NZ_JANSIC010000176.1:0-5412 GCF_047461955.1 Synechococcus sp. R55.7 | reverse complement strand
AGGAAACATTCAGAGAGCGGCCCACGTTCCTAAAAGCAGCCTGCACCTGAGGCCAGCGGGATTCTTGGGTAGAGGCTGTCAGCGTGTAGAGGCGATGGTGCCGAACGGTCACCGTCACCACCTCATGACGAAGCTGGGATCCCATATCGGTTTGGTATTCCAGCAGGTAATAGGGGTGCTCCTGCCGCTCAAAGGCTTCGGCAGCCAACAGCTTGGCCGAGCGACCGGATCCCTCAGGAGCAATGATCTTCTCCGCCACCAACTGCCCCACCTCATCCGGGCTGCCCAAATCGGCAATCGTCTCCCCCTTGTCAAACGGGGCGATCATCAGGCTGACGTTCTCGGTCTCGTACACCAGGTCGCGCAGGAGTACCACCGGCCCTTTCCCCGGCCCAAGATTGACCGCCACCATGCCATTGGGGTAGGCAAAAGCAAAGGCTCCGCTGGGATCCCTGTAGGCCCGCAGGTTAGAGCCCGCGGAACAGGCACAAACCACCAAGCTGAGGCAGACACAGAGCAGCAACAGCGCTCTAGACAGCCACAGGCTGGTTGCGTAAGTGGGCCACAGGCCTGATCGGGCAGAATGCGCGCCTCGTGCTGCTGACATTGCTGGGATCCTCTCCTCAGATGGGTTGCCTATTGTTCCTTTATCATCCTAGTACGAGCGCACTCCCTCTAGCCCGTTGACCGTCAATTCCCAACGGAAAGCTCCCCCTGCAACTTAGCAGCGGGGTTGCCGACGTGGGTTGAAAAGCGAGGGATCCCCAAGCTTGGAAGCAACTGCCGCTATTGGGGGAGCCGCTTCTCGAAATCCAGATCCGGTAGCGGCAGGTTGGCCTGGGCACCTCCTTGGCCGGTGAGCATTGCCAAGCGGCGGGAGATTTCATCGTCCATGGCCATTTCATCCAATTGGGCAGCAATCTGCTCGCTGCGATCTTCCGAGAGTTCGCTCATGGCTCGGGATTTGAGCTGGCGAGCCTGGATAGCATTCTTCGCCGCCTCAAATTGCGACTTGGCCGAGTCGATGTTGTAGGAATTGTTGACGCGGGTCATCTGCTCCAGAGCTTGGTTCACCTCGTTGATGTCTTTGAGGTTGCTCAGCTCGCTCTTGTAAGCGGCCAATCGCTCTTTCTCGCGGGCCAGCTTTTGCTTGGCGGCATTGACGTAGCGCTCGGCAGTTTCCACATTCTCCTTAAGGGGGCCGAGAATGGCCTCAATTTGCAGCGCTTGGGACATAGCCAGGCGGGCAGCCTCTTGATCGCCCCGTTGGGCGGCCAGGCGAGCTTTGTTCTCCAGGGCCTGGTACTCCCGCACCTTTTGCATGTACTTCTGCTCAGCCCGCTGATAGGCGGCTACTTGGGTGGCAACGGCTTCCGTGAGACGCTGAACCGTCTCCTGCATGGTGCGTAGGGATTCTTCCGCCACCATCACCGCTCCTGTGCCGCCTTTCTCCACCGGGAGCCCCCACAGCCAGTTCCAAGTTCCGACGATGACGCTGCCGGCCCGTTGCCCAAAAATGCCGTAGATAATCTTGCGTGCGCCCATGGCCTGACCCTCCTGCTTGTGCGTGCCTCTACTGTATTTGCGTGCCTCTACTGTATTTAATTTCTCCCCAACTGGAAAGATCTCAGGGATCCGGCAAGTGGACAAATTCAAATCCCCGCTTCTTCAAAGTTGGGATCAACTGCCGCGTTACCTCAACCACTTGGGCTCCTCCTTGTACCCCATCGTGCAGCACGATCAAGGAGCCAGGCCGCACCTGGGCCAGCACCCGCTCCACCACCACCGATACCGGTGGGATCAGCCAATCCTCAGGCACCACGCTCCACATCACCGGACAAAAGCCCCAACGGCGCAAATCCGCAAGCGTCTGCGGCCAAAACAAGCCATTGGGCGGGCGCACAGCCCGATAATCGTCAGGGATCCCGCCACAGGCAGCCACGAGGGTGGTTTGGCTGCGCTTCAGGCTCTGATAAAGCTCTCCAGGGGCAAGCTCGGTAAAAGGGCGATGCTGCCAGCCGTGAAGGCCAATGCGGTGGCCTTGTTGGCGGATCTGACGGGCCAGGTGGGGCCAGCGCTGCACCCGTTCTCCCAACACAAAAAACGTGGCCGGCACCTGAAAATCCATCAAAACCTGCAACAAAGCCGGGGTGTACTCAGGGTGAGGGCCATCGTCAAAGGTCAGAGCCACCCGCTGGGTATGGGGATCTGCCGGCAACTCCCACAGGCCGTCGGGAAAGAGGGTCTTGAGGCCCCAATGCAGGGGTGGGTAGAGAGATGGGGGCAGGATTTGCTGAGAAGAGAAGAGCATTGTGGTGGGCTGTATTTTGTCCAGAACCAGAGGGCAATGCTTTGGGTGATCAACTGGGTAACAAATTTAGGTATTGCCGATTGAGCCAACCAATTGAAAAAATGGGCATGAGCATTGTAGCCCGCAAAACGGAAATCAGGGTTGGCGGGCCCGTCGATGGGCTTTTGGATCTCGTCCTAGCCAGTTGTGATTACAGATTGTGCCTACAGATTGTGATTACAGAAGTTGCCATTGGGTGTCGGCAGCAGCCCGCCGCTCGAGTTCTTGAGACGGATGTGGGATCCCTTCTGCCCATAGCCCAGATCCGATAGGCTAGATTCACCCTCAAGGTATCGGCTAATGGCTTTGAGAACTCCAACACTGCTGCTGGTGGATGGTCACTCTTTGGCCTATCGCTCCTTCTACGCCTTTGCCTACAGTCGCGAGGGGGGGTTGCGCACTTCCACCGGGATCCCCACCAGCGTCAGCTTTGGCTTTTTGAAATCGCTGTTAGAAGTCTTGGACAAATACACCCCTACCCATGTAGCCGTTGCCTTTGATACACGGCAGCCCACTTTTCGCCACGAGGCCGACGAAACCTACAAATCAGGCCGCCCGGAAACGCCACCGGAGTTTATCGAAGATGTGGAGAACCTCAAGCAGGTGTTGACGGCACTGCGCATCCCGATTTTGGTGGTGCCGGGTTTTGAAGCCGATGACATTTTGGGCACCCTCAGCAGGCTGGCCCCCCAAGATTACCGGGTGCAAATCTTAAGTGGGGATCAAGATCTGTTCCAGTTGATCGACACCGATGGGAGAGTTCGGGTTTTGCACCTCAACAGCAAAGATCGCATCAGCGAGTTTGGCCCCGAACAAGTGAAAGAAAAATTGGGCATCTGGCCTTGGCAGGTGGTGGATTATAAGGCCCTCTGTGGTGACCCTTCTGACAACATTCCCGGGGTGAAAGGGATCGGCCCCAAGCGAGCTGTGGAGCTGCTGGAGCGCTACGGCAGTTTGGATGAAATTTTCGACCACCTGGACGAGATCCAAGGAAAAGTCCAGCAATACCTCAAAGAAGGGATCCCGGCGGCCCATCACTCGCAATTTATGGCTCGGATCAAATGCGACGTTCCTCTTTCTCCCGACTGGGAGAGCATGAAATTAACCGGGTTTGATCAAGCAGAATTGCTGCCGCTGCTGGAAAAATTGGAGTTTCACAGCTTCATCGCCCAAGTGCGCAAAATACAAACGGCTTTGGGGGGGATCCCAACCGAGGCAGAGGTGGTTGGCGCTTTTAATCCCACCGGGGATCCCGCAAACGCTCCTGACGAAGCCCTGTGGTTTGATTTTGCCCTCGATCCCGTCCCTTCTCTGCCGGCGGTGCGCATCATCGATACGCCGGAGCAACTGGAGCTGTTGCGGCAAGAGCTGCTGGCCTGCCCAGGGATTGTAGCTTGGGATACTGAAACCACCAGTCTAGATCCACGGGATGCCCAATTGGTGGGGATCGGCTGTTGTTGGTCAGAGGGAGATATCGCCTACTTGCCCATCGGCCACCGCCAGGGATCCAACCTGGATTGGGAGCTGGTTAAACAAAGCCTGCAACCCCTTTGGGAAGATCCCAACCGACCCAAAAGCCTACAAAACTGTAAGTACGACCTGAGCATTTTCCGCGCCCACGGGATCCGCCTGCAAGGGATCCAGTTTGATCCCATGTTGGCCAGCTACGTTTTGGATCCAGAAGCCAGCCACAACTTGGCCGATTTGGCAGCTACCCATTTGGGTTTGCCAACCACCAGCTACAAAAAGTTGCTGGGCAAGGAACAGTCCATTGCCGATATCCCGATTTCCAAAGTTGCAGAATACTGTGGAACCGACGCCTATTGTGCCTATCGTCTGGTGCCAATCCTCACCGAAAAGCTACAGAAAACCGATCCGCGCCTGTGGGATCTTTTTATTCAGGTCGAGCTGCCCTTGGCCCAAGTTCTGGAAGAAATGGAGTGGATCGGCATTCGCATTGATACCGAGTTTCTGAGGCAATTTTCCCAAGAGCTGGAACAAGAGCTGCAAAGTTTGGAGCAGAAAGCTTATGCCCAGGCTGGAGAAACCTTTAACCTCAATTCTCCCAAGCAACTGGGATCCCTGCTCTTTGAAAAGCTGAAATTGGACATTCGCAAAACCCGCAAAACGGCTACTGGCTATTCCACTGATGCCTCAGTTTTAGAAAAGCTAGAGGGGGATCATCCTCTCATCGAAACCATCGTGCAATACCGCACCTTGGCCAAGCTGAAATCGACCTATGTGGATGCTCTGCCTGCCCTGGTAAGAAGCGATACCGGCAGAGTCCACACCGACTTTAACCAAACCGTTACTGCCACCGGCAGGCTCAGCTCCTCAAACCCCAACTTGCAAAATATTCCCATTCGCACCGAGTTCAGTCGCCGGATTCGACAAGCTTTTATTCCCCAAGAGGGATGGCTATTGGCGGCAGCAGATTACTCTCAAATTGAGCTGCGCATTTTGGCCCACCTCAGCCAAGAACCTGCCTTGCTGGAAGGCTTTCGCTCAGGGGAAGATGTGCATACCCTGACCGCCCGCCTGCTCCTGGAAAAACAGGAAATAACCAGCGAAGAACGCCGCCTGGCCAAAACGATCAACTATGGGGTGATCTATGGCATGGGAGCGCAGCGCTTTGCCCGCACTGCGGGGGTTTCTTTGTCGGAAGCCAAGCAATTTTTACAGCGATTTAACGAGCGCTACGCCGGTATTTTCGCCTACCTGCGCTCCACCGAAGCCTTTGTGGAAAAGCATGGCTATGTAGAAACGATCTTGGGTCGCCGTCGCTATTTTCCCAATTTGTCTCGTCTGACAGGCCATCGCAAACAAGCGGAATTGCGGGCAGCTGTGAATGCTCCCATTCAGGGATCCGCCTCAGACATCATCAAAGTAGCAATGGTGCGCCTGCGGCAAAAGCTGCAGAACTTTCGTTCCCGCTTGCTCCTGCAAGTGCATGATGAGCTGGTGTTTGAGGTGGATCCCTCGGAATGGCAGGCCCTAAAACCGCTGATCCAAAGGGAAATGGAAGGAGCAGTGCCCCTCTCCATACCGCTGGTGGTGGATAT
>NZ_JANSIC010000175.1:2160-5463 GCF_047461955.1 Synechococcus sp. R55.7 | reverse complement strand
TCAGCATGAGTGTGGGAGTATGTCACGTACCTTTAAGGCTGAGCGCAGAGGGATCCCATGGCGATCATCGTCCTGAAAGCCTGGTATTTGGATTCGGTGTTGTCTGCTTCTCAAGTCCAACAGAGGGCCCCCGACCTGCGCCTAAGCCGTACCGGCCTCTTGAAAACGGCGATGCGGGCCGACTTTCTCGACGATGTGGAGCAGGTGAAGGCTTCCGTATGGTGGCAGCGCTACCTGGAAGGAGAGCTGGTGGAGTTTTACATAGAAGGCAGCGGCGCCTACAGCATCTCCAACCTCGATTTGATCAGCCGTGAGATCTACTTTAATAAGCGGGCCACCCTGAACATGACCGAGCCGGTCATCTACTTCTGCGGCCAATCGGATTACCCCGACTCCAGCGCCACTCTGCACCGGGCATTGCAAGCCGTGGTAGAGACCCTCAATCGCAACCACGGGCCGGTTGTGCCCCTACAGCTTCAGGGATCCCTTCCCGCCGAGGCCGAGACCCCGCTCATCGACGCGGCCTTGATTCGCAAGCTCAAGCACGCGCTGCTGGTGGTGGCCGATGTAACCCCTGTGCAGGTGAATGGCCGGGGGCGTCCCCTACCCAGCCCCCAGGTCTGTCTGGAGTTGGGCTATGCCCTGCAATCGAAGCGCCCTGAACAATTGCTGCTGGTACAACTCCCCCGCGACGGCATCGAGGGATCCTTTCCCTTTGAGGTAGAGGGCAGCAGTTTTTTGAAAATCGCCGATCCCCAGCATCTGTCCGATCAATTGGGAGCCGAGATCGCCCGGCAGTTGCAGCGCAACCGGGTTATCTCCCTCTAGCCAGCAGCACCTATCCAACCTCCCCTCGCAGCCGTTAGACTCTTGGAGATGGTCACTCCTGGCCATGGAGGATCTGGCTCCCCGAAACCCAAACAGCCTCCATCGTCGCTACCTTTTCTCCCCTTGTGAACCATGACCCTGGCTAACGCAAATCCTTTGGTTTCGCCGGATCGCTCTGCGGCAGGTTGGCAGAGAGGTCTGAACAGCATAATGTTCCTGCTGCTGTTGGGGGTTCCCCTATCTTGGGTGGGGCACTTCCGGGGCTGGGATCCCAACCTGGTTTTCCTCTGTGCGGCTTTGGCGGTGGTGGCCTTGGCGAAGTTTATGGGTCAGGCCACGGAAGAGATCGCGGCCTTGACAGGGCCGACAGCTGGGGGGCTGATCAACGCCACCTTTGGCAATGCAGCGGAGTTGATCATCGGCTTGGTGGCACTGCGGGCGGGGTTGGTGGATGTGGTGAAAGCCTCCATCACCGGCGCGATCATCAGTAACCTGCTCCTGGTGGCCGGCTTGGCCATGTTTTTGGGCGGGATCAAGTTTCGGGAGCAGAGCTTTCGACCCGAGGTGGCCCGCATGAATGCCTCGGTGATGAACCTGGCGGTGGTGGCCTTGATCTTGCCCAGCGTGGTCACCTATGCCGATGCCAACTTGGGGGAGATCTCCATCCAAGAGCTATCCACGGCGGTAGCCCTGGTGCTGATCGGGGTTTACGGTCTTACTTTGCTGTTTTCCCTCAAAACCCACAGCTACCTCTACACCCTTCACGAAGCGGAAGCCGCAGAAGATGAGGCGGCCAGTCGCCTGGCCCCCAATCCGGTTTTGCAGGCGGAGGGATCCATTCCCCAAGTGCTGACGGCTCCACCTGAGCGGGCCGGTTTGGGGTTTTGGGTGCTGATCCTCTTGGGGTTGACGGTGCTGGTGGCGCTGGAGTCGGAACTGTTGGTGAGCACTCTAGAGGATACGCTGGAACACTTTCACATGACGCCGCTGTTTATGGGGGTGATTTTGTTGCCGATCATCGGCAACGCGGCAGAGCATGCGACGGCGATCACGGTGGCCATGAAAGACAAGATGGATCTCTCCTTCTCGGTGGCGCTGGGCTCGACGATGCAGATTGCCCTGTTTGTGGCACCCCTGCTGGTGCTGGCCGGGGATGTGCTGCATCAGCCCATGAACTTTAACTTCGGCATGGTGGAGTTGGTGGCCATTGCAGTCTCGGTGCTGCTGATCAATTCCGTCAGCAGCGATGGGCGCTCCAACTGGCTGGAAGGGCTACTGCTCTTGGCCACCTATGCCATCCTCGGGATTGCTTTCTTCTTTCTGGAGTGAGGCGTTAAAGTGTTCTGCACCGCTGACGCAAACGGCTCATGCTGCGAAGCTGCGAATGGTGCCCCGCACCGCTGACGGGAACGGTAGGCAGGCCGAAGCCGAGGAAAACGGGATCCCTGTTGTGGCCTCTCCTTTTCGGTGCATCTTTTGCCCTATCCCCCATAGGCGGGCCCGCATGGGGGCAGGAAGCTGCTGAAAACAACGGCACCGCCCCCAACCTGCCTTTGCTCAACCGTTTGGATGCCCTAGAAGAGCTGCGGCAAGCGCTTAGCCTCCCCACCTCCTCTGTCCAGGCGGAGGCCGTGACGCTGGATGGGCGGCATTTGTTTGTGGTTACTGCTCCCCAGGGGGATCCCGGCAGCCTGCCGCCGGTGTTGCAGCGGGTACGCTCCATTGAACAAACCCTGCACCAGTTGGCCAGCGCCGGATTCGATCCAGAGGCGCTGCAGGTTGAAGTCACCCTGGACGGCCAGACCAACCAGCCTGTTATCCGGGTGAATGGGCGACATTTGCTAACCATCACCTCCCTCGATGCTCAATTCCAGGGCGCCCAACCCATGGACTGGGCTGAGCAGGTAGCCGGCATTGTTGAGGAAGCGCTGCGCACTTCGCAACGGGAGCGGCAGCCTCAATTTTTGCGCCGCCAAGCGGTGATTGCCCTCGGCATCTTGGCCGTGGCGGGCAGCCTGAGCCAGCTCTGCCAGCGAAAACGGCGACGGCTGCAGCAAAAACGCGATGCCCTGCAGACGGAATACCAGGCCATCCAAGCAGAGATTCAGGAGCGCCTAGCGGGGGAAGAGCAGCCGGGCGTGGATCCCGTCTTGGTCGAACAACAGGCCGGACGCAAACGGCAGGAATCCTATTTAGAGCTGCAAATTCGCCTGCTGCGCCTGGTGCAAATTGGCCTGTGGGTGGGCGGAGTTGGGGTGAGCTTGGGCCTTTTCCCACAAACGCGACCCCTGCAAACGTTTTTCCTGGTTTCGCTGCGCGGCCCTCTGTTGCGGTTGGTAGGGGTGGGTCTGGCCACCTATGGCAGTGTCTGGCTGAGTGGACTGGTACTGGATAACCTCTTTGCTGCCCTGCGCCAAGAGCAAAATGCCCCCACCTATCGCCTCAGCAAACGCCTCAGCACCTTTGCCAGCGTCT
>NZ_JANSIC010000175.1:0-2060 GCF_047461955.1 Synechococcus sp. R55.7 | reverse complement strand
CTAAAGGAGCTGCAGCCACTACCCTGGTTTTGCTTGGATCCCTGGCTGGCCTGGCCTCGGTGGGGGTCAATATTGGCCCCTTAGTGGCCAGCCTAGGCTTTATTGGGCTGGGGATTTCCCTGGCTGCTCAGGATCTGATTAAAGATGTGATCAATGGGCTGTTGATTTTAATTGAAGATCAATTTGCCGAAGGGGATGTGATCGTGGTGGACGGGCGGGGCGGCCTTGTGGAACACATGGATCTGCGGCTAACCCAGTTGCGCAACACCGAAGGCAGCTTGATCTCCATTCCCAACAGTGCCATCCGGGTGGTGGAAAACCTCTCCAACGGCTGGTCACGGGTGGATCTGGGGATCATGATTGCCTATGAAAATGACCTGGAACAGGCGATACGCATCACCGAGCAGGTGGCTCTGCAGATGTACCGGGAGCCATCTTGGCGGGAAAAAATCCTCGAGCCCCCCGAAATGCACGGTGTCGATGATCTGGGGGAGCGGGGGATCACGCTGCGCATTTGGATCAAGGTGCAGCCTCTGCAGCAGTGGAGGGTGGCGCGGGAATACCGCCGTCGCCTCAAGCACGCCTTCGACCAAGCAGGGATCCAGATTCCTTTCCCACAGCAGACCCTCTGGTTCCACAGCCCCTTGGAGATGCGCATCCAGGGTCTCAGCCCAGAGGAGACCCACCGCTTGCTGCACCTGATGGAATCGCGGCTCGAGGCTCGCCTGCGGGAAAGGGATCCCGTTGCAAACGACTTGACAAATTGACAAAATAGGCGGCTGCCGAAAGCTTCTACCCTTAGCCGCTCAGCCGGCTAGCAGTTTCAACAGGGCGGTCGCGCCAGCAGGCCGCAAGTCTAGTGACTACTCATCGCCGATGATTTCCGGCTCAGTCAGTTCATCCGACATTTCGATGACAGCGCGGCGGATTGGCTTCATCCAGCCATCTTCTATATCATCCGGATCCTCGTAGCGGCGGCGCTTGGCGCGGTTGGCCACCTGTACCGTGATGCGATAGCGATTTTTGGAAGCGTTGATCAGAGCCTCTACCCGACGCATCAGCTCGTCATTGTCAATAGCCAGTTGATTCTTGCGGGAAGCCATAATCGCAGTCTTAAATCTTGATATCTTGTTGCCACCAGGATCCCAACGAGACTCCGTCCCGCTAACCCGAAAGGACTCCGTCCCGGTACCGCGATCCTAGCAGAGAACCTTCCAGTTCTTGCATTCCTGTAGCGTTGCATGGCAATAGGGTGGGACTTTTGCCAAGAACTCATTTGTCAAGATTTGTCAAGAACTCATTTGTAGAGCAGCTTGCTCTGCTCTTGTACAACTCACAGGGGCTGCTAATCCAGCAAAAACTGTACCCACTTCGGCGGGGGTGGCAGCGGGCAACGAAAGTGCTCCATCACCAGGGCGGCCACCAAATGCACCGTGAATACGTAGATGAGGGAATTGAAGGCAATAAATCCCACCACCACCACCTGAACCATCCAGGGTTCTGCCACCCAGTAGACGCCCCATCGGCTGAGGGACACATCCAGGAGCCAGTTGGTTAGGCCGGTAAGTTGAATGGTTACGTAGATCCAGAGGTTTTCCCCCACCAGTAGGGAGGAAAGCACCAACTGAAAGATCAAGCCCAGGGCGCTGAGCACAGCCCCGCTCACCACCGAGACGTACCAGGAAAGACGCTGCTGCCACAGGCGGGCACACCAATAGCCCAGCAGACCATAGGGAATGACATAGAGAATGCTGCGCGTGGGCCCTATCAGCACCGTCAGCAACAGGCCGGAGACCACCAGGGCCATTGCCCCTGTGCGGGGATCCCAGCGCATCACCGCCAGCGCCACCGGGATGGGGAAAAACAGACGTATAAAGGGGGCCAGCGGCGTGTAGCTCAGGATCCAGATCAAGGCCGCGGTACTGGCCAAAAAAGCCGTTTCCACCACCCTCAAAGCCGGAGAACGGGGAGGTGGGGGGGGTAAGGGAGGAAAGTCATCCTGCACAGAAGGCTGAGGCGGCGGGGGCACATCCAGAAAAGCACAACTTTTCCCAGCTTAG
>NZ_JANSIC010000174.1:2497-5503 GCF_047461955.1 Synechococcus sp. R55.7 | reverse complement strand
ATTTCCCGCAGAGAATTGGCGATGGATTCCTGAGTCAGCAGAAACTGTCGTTCGTTGCGTTGCATCTGCTGCCACACCTGGTAACGCTGGCTCCACCGGCTTTGGGTATGCACAGTCCAACTGTAAAGGCTCAACACTGAAACACCGGAGAGGATAGCCATCCCTGTGGAGATCTGCTTCCACCAAGCTAGGTGTTCTGCCCAAGCCGAATGTTGGCTGCGAGGATGGGCTGATTTCAACTTCAAATCCAAAGGCTGGGTGCGGCTGGCTTGAACTGTACCGGAGAGGGGTCGGCTCAGAGCAGAAGGCTGTCTGTGGCGACGAGGGCTTTTGGGACGATCAAGACCTGCGTTCAAAGGCTGGCTAACCATAGGGCTTAACCTCACACACACCAAGGAATCCGACGGTGCAGGACTGCCGGTTCCGCTTCACCCTAGTTCCCCGCGCCCCCCAACAGCAACCCCCTTCTCCCGATTCCCGGCCTCAGCAGGACAGCTGTCCGCTTCACGGTAGCCGATCTCTTGAGAGCGGGAGAACCAACCTAAACCTACATCTGACTGCTGCGGGCAGCCACTCGCAGTTTGGCAGAGCGGGCCCGTGGATTGCGTTGCCGTTCCAGTTCGGAAGGGGACAAGGGCTTGGGGGTGAGCACCTGCCAACGGGGATCCCTGCGGAAGGCCCATTTCACCAAGCGATCTTCAAGGCTATGGAAGCTGATCACGGCCAACCTGCCGCCGGGTTTCAACCAAGTGGGGGCTTGGGCCAGTAAGGTTTCTAAAGCCTCCAGTTCTCGGTTCACGGCAATGCGCAACGCCTGAAAGACGCGGGTGGCCGGGTGGATGCGGCCTCGCCGAGCTGCCGGAGGTACCGCCTGCCAAACCACCTGGGCCAACTGGGTGGTTGTGGCGAGGGGACGAGCCTGCTCGATGTGATGGGCAATGCGGCGGGCAAATCGCTCTTCGCCGTAACGGGTGAAAATCTCGATCAACTCTTCGACCGGGCGATGATTAACCCAATCGGCAGCGGTTTCCTGAGCGGCACTGGGATCCATGCGCATATCCAGCGGCCCCTCTCCGCGAAAGCTAAATCCCCGCTCAGGGCAGTCCAGTTGCGGCGAACTCACCCCCAAGTCGGCCACGATGCCATCGAAGGGAATCCCCTGCCCCTGCTCATCCCGAAAGCCATGCTGCTGCAGATCGAAATCGGCAAAATTGAGGTGCCACAGTTGGATGCGGCTGCCGGGGATCCCTTCTGCTGCAAAACGCGCTTGCGCCGCCTGTAGAGCCGCCGGATCCCGATCCAACCCCACCACTCGGGCAGCTCCCCCCCGCAGCAGCGCCAAGCTGTGTCCACCCCCTCCCAACGTCACATCCAAAAAAATACCGCCCCCCTGGGGTTGCAGGTAGGCCATCACCTCCTCGGTCAAAACAGAGTCGTGTTGATACACCTTGCCAAGCACGGTCTGCGGGGGTTCTATTTCTGCTGCTACAAAGTTCAGTATCTGCAAAAAAAAGGCCGAGGCCAGGCCCCGACCGAGGAATCCATGTTGTTAAGGTGATCCTCTGAGAAAAGAGGGGTGGCCGTCAAAAGACAGGCTGTCTTGGGATCCCTGGTAAGATCTCTGGGGCATGAGTCCGGGCCTGAGTAAGATGAGACTGCTGCCGCTTTTGCCCAGTCTGCCATCAGAGTTGCTGTGTTGACTCACTCTTCTGCTACTGATATCTTGACCCTCTCGCCGGCCAAGGGCCTGCGCGGCCAAGTGAGCATCCCCGGCGACAAATCCATTTCCCACCGCGCCCTGATGCTGGGATCCCTGGCCGAAGGAGAAACCACCATCCAAGGGCTGTTGCTGGGAGAGGATCCCCGCAGTACGGCAGCCTGTTTTCGGGCGCTGGGGGCAGATATTTCGGAGCTCAACAGCGAGTGTGTTCGCATTCGGGGAGTTGGCCTGGGCCGGCTGCAAGAACCGGCAGACGTGTTGGATGCAGGTAACTCCGGCACCACCCTGCGACTGATGCTGGGGATCCTGGCTGGCCAGGCCGGGCGCTTTTTTGCCGTCACCGGCGATCGCTCCCTGCGCTCGCGGCCCATGGGGCGGGTGGTAGAACCGCTGCGGCAGATGGGGGCCAGCATTTGGGGACGGGCCGGTGGGACGTTGGCACCTTTGGCCGTACAAGGGGGATCCCTCAAGGGCATTCACTACCGCTCCCCGGTGGCTTCGGCGCAGGTAAAATCCTGCCTCTTGCTGGCGGGCCTGCTGGCGGAAGGCACCACCCAAGTCACCGAGCCGGCTCTCTCTCGGGACCACTCGGAACGGATGTTGCGGGCCTTCGGGGCCAACATTCAGGTGGATCCGGAAACAAAAACCGTGGCCGTGGTGGGGGGATCCCGCCTGGTGGGCCAGAGAGTTCAGGTGCCGGGGGATATCAGCTCGGCAGCCTTTTGGCTGGTGGCCGCCTCCATTGTGCCCGAGAGCGAATTGCTGCTAAGGGATGTGGGCCTCAACCCCACCCGTACCGGTGCGCTGCAGGTGTTGCAGGAGATGGGGGCCGATATTCAAATTGAAAACTGCCGGGAAATGGCCGGCGAGCCCCTGGGAGATCTGCGGGTGCGTTCGGCCCGCTTGCGCGGCTGCACCATCGCCGGCGATCTCATCCCCACCCTGATCGACGAGATCCCGGTTTTGGCGGTGGCGGCGGCCTTTGCCGAGGGGATCACCGTGATTCGCGATGCCGCAGAGCTGCGGGTCAAAGAAAGCGACCGTCTGGCTGCCATAGCCCAAGAGCTGAGCCGCATGGGAGCCCAGGTCGCCGAATATCCCGATGGCCTGGAAATCAAGGGAGGGATCCCTCTTCACGGGGCCGAGGTCGACAGCCACGAGGATCACCGCATCGCCATGAGCCTGATGGTGGCAGCTCTAGGAGCGCAGGGATCCACCCTCCTCAGGGGAGCCGACTGTGCCCGCATCTCCTACCCCGACTTCATTCCCACCCTGCAACGATTGAC
>NZ_JANSIC010000174.1:0-2397 GCF_047461955.1 Synechococcus sp. R55.7 | reverse complement strand
CCCAGCCCGCCCGGCCCTATCGCCATCGAACATCTCTGCTTCCGGGTTCCTCCCGGTGGGCAAGCAGCCTTTCTTGAGCAAGACGAGCGGGTTTGGGGATCCGCCCTGCGCCGGCATCCGGGTTTTCTGGGCAAAGAAGTTTGGCTGGATCAAGAGGATCCCGAACTTGTCCACCTCATCCTCCGCTGGGCCAGCCGTGCTGACTGGAAGGCCTTTCCCTCCGAGCAAGTGGAGGCATTGGATCGGCAAATGCGGCCTTTTTATGTGCGCTTGGAACAGGCCAAAGAATACCAGCTCTGGCAGCCCGGCCCTTCTGCAGGGACAGGAAAGCAGGATTAAGGGATCCCTTCAGTCTCAAAACCTACCTCAGAGCCCACCGAGTCAGCCCTGGGGGATCCTGCCACCCGCTCCTGCTCCACCAGCTCCCGCAAACTGGGCATGGTCACGGCCAAAGCTCCTTCTCGCCGCTGCAGCCCCGCTTCAAAACTCTCAGGGGTGACAATGCCGCCGGAAATGAGCATCTTAAAAGCATCTTCCACCGGCATGAACACTTCCACCACCTGGTCTTCCGGCACAATGGCGTACCAGCCCGTCGTTGGATTGGGGGTGGTGGGCACAAACAGGCCAAGGGAGCGCTGCGGCCCATCGGGCCGAATGGGAGTTTGAATGGTGCCCGTCACAAAGGCCAGCGCCCAAGCTCCTGGTCGGGGATATTCCACCAGCACCACCCGCCGAAAGCGCTGATTGTTGGGGGCAAACAAAACACTGACCAATTGCTTCAAGGTCTTGTACACCAGCCCCGCCACCGGAATCGCATGGAGCAACTGTTCGCTGAGATTGAGCAGCCACTGGCCGACAATGTTGCGGGCCATGAAGCCAATCAACAGGATGAGCACAATCGGCGTCAACAGGCCCACCGCCAGATCGATGAGGTTGATCAAGATCGGGTGCAAACCCTGGATGGGATTGAACTGCTTCGGAATGCTGGTCAGAAAGCCAATGCTCCAGGTGGCCACCTCCACCGTCAGCCAAATGGTAGTTGCCAGAGGGATCACCACCAGCAACCCCGCCACGAAGTAGTTCTTCAGATGCTGTTTCCATTGAGAAACCATGGTGAGGTCGTTCCGTCAAGTCAACCGAGTGGATGCACCGAACCTTTGCAAGTGGAGCTTGCAGATGGCAATCATGATACCTGCCTTCTGCATTGCCCTCATGGGGGGCAGCCGCAACTTGCCGGCAAAAGAAATCGGGCTGCCAAAAAGCGCAGAGCCCCAAACTTTCACGAGGCCGATAATGCTATCTTAGGTCGATATAAAATTTTGTAAAGGCAGGGATCCCGTCCCGAGGCGTTGTGGTCAAGCCCCTGGATGGTTTGTGTTTCTGCTGGGTGTTGCGTGGGAGGCCCTATGTCAGAGTCAGATTGGCTAGAGCATACCTGTCAGGTGGAGGTGCCTGTTCCCATTGAGCAGGTATGGGATTTGTGGGCCAACCTCACCCTCATGCCCCGTTGGATGAAGTGGATCCGCTCGGTGGAATTGCTGGATCAGGAGCTGTCCCGGTGGACACTGGATACCCGCGGCCTCACCTTCAGTTGGATCTCCCGCACCCACACGGTGGTGAAACACCAACACATCGGCTGGAGTTCGGTGGAGGGGCTGCCCAATCGGGGCGCGCTGCGCTTTTACGACCGCAAAGGCAGTACCATTGTGAAGCTGTCGGTGGCCTACAAGCTCCCGGGGATCCTCGGCAAAATCTTGGATGGCCTGTTTGTGGGCAAAGTGGTGGAGAGCACCATCCAGGCGGATCTGGAGCGCTTCAAAGCCTATGCCCTAGAGCATGCGGGGCCAACCGCCGAAAGTGCCTCGGCCAGCTAGCCTCAGTTCGTCAGGCCCAAGTGTTTTGCTGAACTCCCCCTTCCTTGCCAACCCTCACTGCTGCAAAGGTCTTCTTCATGCCCGATCCCTCTCCTGAGCCTGTCATTGCCCTCTCTCGTCAGCCGGTGGACAACCGCAACATTCGCTTCTCTCTGGAGCGGGGCGAGCTGGATCTGGATCAACTTCTCCTGCTGTTGAACCGCAATGCCTTTTGGGCGCAGAATCGCCAGCGGCAGGAGATGGAGCGGGCCGTTGCCCACAGCCATCCGGTGGTCAGCGCCTGGGATGGGGAACGCCTGATTGGCTTTGGCCGCGCCACTTCCGATGGGGTTTACCGAGCCGTCCTCTGGGATATCGTGGTTGATCACGATTACCGACGTCAGGGCATTGGCCGCAAGTTGGTGGAAACCCTGATCAGCCATCCCCACCTGCAGTCGGTGGAGCGCATCTACCTGTTCACAACCCATCAGCGTGGCTTTTACGAGCGAATCGGCTTTGTGGAAAATCCCAGCACCACCTTGGT
>NZ_JANSIC010000173.1:0-5522 GCF_047461955.1 Synechococcus sp. R55.7 | reverse complement strand
CCTAGTGCCAACCTGAGTCTGATTGGCAGTGGCTGGGAAAGTGGATCTGCTTCCTCAGCCGTAACGCTCTCCTATGTGGTCTTGGCCGGGATCCACCGTTGCTCAGCGGGTTTCGAGCAGAGGGATTGACTTTTGAAGCACGGACTAAAGGGAGAGGAGCCGGGGGTGGTTGCCTTTGGCGGCACGGAGCGCTTAAGACACTTCGGGAGAAAAATGGTTGAGGATCCGGGGGGATTGCAATGTCCTCGTCTCAATCGAAATGACCTCATTATGGGATCCCCACCTGGGCGCAGATTTGCCCCTGTCGGTCGAACAACGTCACCGCCAACAGCAGGGATCGACCGGCATACTTTTGCACATAGCCTGTGGCTCGCTCCAGGATTTGGCGAGCCAACTCCTGCATCACGGGTGCTGCCCAGCCAAGGCCATCCAGATGGTGCACCGCTGCCTCTACTGTCCGCAACTCCAGCACTTGCCGTGCCTGTTCTGCCGTTCCCCCACGCCGGATCAGGGCTGCCGCCAGAATTTCCAAGCGGGCATCGGCCACGTGGCTGGAAGTGGTGAAGATCCCCCCTGCCAGCTTGATCAGCTTGCCGTGGTAGCCGATCAAATGAATGGACTCCGCCCCCCGCAGCGCCGCTTCCACCAGCAACGGCCCTATCCAATTGGCTACTCGCAGGATCTGGTCTTCCGGGATCCCTTGCCCCAGCGCCACCTGCTGCCCATGGCTGCCCACGCAAAAGATCAAATGCTTGTGCCGCTCCAACTTTTGTTGCAGCTCTTGGCGGGCTTGCTCTAAGCTCTCAACACTTGAGGAAGGCTCCACCTCCGCCCGCGTTCCCAACAGGGCCAGCCCTTCCAGCACCCCAAAAGCGGCATTGGAGGTGCGCTCCGCCAGGAGCTTTCCTTCAGGCAAGATAATGCGAACCCGCAACCGGCAATCGGGGGGGATCCCCGGCAAAAGATTGATCTCAAACAAACGGCGGGCATAGGCATAAATGGCCGGGCTGCCATCGGTGCGTCGCCCCAGCCCTTCCCCGGCTTCCAAGATCAAGGGGGGATCCTCGGGATCCCTCTCCTCCAACCTCACCCAAGCCCAGACCGGTGTGTCGCGGGTGAGATCCAGGTGGGGGCCGGGATCCGAGCGGGTAATGGCCAGAGCTGTTGTCTTCTCCAAGGCAGCTACCTGCTCCACTGGGATCCGGATCCAAGCCTCAGGGGACCGGGGCTCAGCCTGCACCGCAACAACCAAGCGCCCCCCTTCCTTCTCCAAAGGGATCCCCAGAAGGTGGTGAAGAGCAGCCCTGGCCGAGGCAACGGCGAAAACGGGCAAGGTATAGCCCCGCGGTCGGGATCCCTGAACAGCATCCTGCATCTGCACAGCTTTTTGCTTCGGAAATGGATGACCGGAAAACCAAAATCTCCGGAAAATGCACACCTCAATTGTGGCTTGTGAGAGAACCCAGGAGTTTCGGGGAACACCTCCCGGAAGCAATCGTTAAATGATCTGGGGGAAGAAGAGGGGATCCGAAATTTGCCTTTTTCAATGAAGGTAGTCGAAAACTGGGGCAGCTATGAGCGAAGCAGTGCAGCACTACCTTGAGCGTCTGGAGTCGCAAATACAGGAGCTAAAAGCTGCCATCGAGCGGATGCCCGAGCAGGTGGTGGCTGTTCTCCTGGCTACCCAGGAAGCCAAAAAAAACACCCCCGCCCCCTCCCGTTACAGCGTTCTAATCTCAGACTTGGTGGAAGATGGCAGCCACAACTTCCTGCTGGATGATGAACCCACCGTGGTGAGCAACCGCAGCATGGGGCATGAGCTGGCCCCCGAAGCCCAAATACAGCGCCTGAGTGCCCAGTTAACCGCTGCCTACAACCGCATTGCCGCTCTGGAAGAGCAGCTCTTGGCCCAGCGCTTGCAACACTAGACTAAACCACTAAACTGACACTCATCTAGCAAGGCTTCAGCGGGGAACAGCAGAGGGCTTGCCTTTGCGTTGCACATCCTGCATCTGGAAGCCGTGTTTGCGCAGCTCTTGATCCAGCACCAGCTCGTTTTCCACGTGATCCACAAACAACACGCCGTTGAGGTGGTCGATTTCGTGCTGGATCACCCGCGCCAGCAAATCGTCCGCTCGAAGGGTGCGGGGCCGCCCCGTTTCATCCTTAAACGAAACCACAATCCCTTCTGGGCGCACGACCTCGCAAAACACCCCCGGAATGCTTAGACAACCCTCCTGCCCGGCAACGGCCTCGCCAATGTACTCCCGGATCTCCGGGTTGATCAGCACCAGCGGTGGCACCTCCGGCTTATCGGGATAAAGATCCACCACAATCATGCGCTTGGGAATGCCAACCTGCGGAGCCGCCAGACCAATCCCATCGAAGCTGTACATGGTCTGCAGCATGTCCCGGGCAAGCTGGCGGATCTCGTCGTTGACCTGGCTGATGCGCTTGGCCGGCTGCCGCAGCACCTTGTCCCCCATGCGATAAATGTGCAGGGGCGGATGCTTCAGCTTCACTTTGGGAACGGCAACAGAAAGGGTAGCCACCATCTGGCAGATCTCACAGAATAACAGCAGGTATCAGGCCTGGATCCCTATTCTACATTCAGTCCCAGTTGCGCCGAAACCACTGTTGCCTAACTCTCTTCTCCTTTTTGATTTTGAAGAGGGGGTAGGGACCTGTTTGGGATGATCATGGCTCAGGGTTGCCGTCGCCAGCCTCTGGAAGTCGTTGGGCCTGTTGGTCAATTCCCTGCTTAAAGCCCAAGGCCACCAAAATATTGGAGAGGGTGAGAAAAGCCTCTGCCCCTCCATGCAAGGGATCCACATTGGCCAGGGAAGTGCCGTAGTGCATCTGAGCGTACAGCCCTGCCGGGATGCTGACGGCCACAAAAAGCAACAACAGCCAAAATCCAACCAAAGCCAAACGTGGGATCCGGCGCAGCCGCGACAGAAAGAATAAAAAGACCAAGTAAGGGAACAGAGAGAGGGCAAATAAACTGTTCATCGCCTAGTCGGGATCCCCCTCCTGTGCAGGCTCGTCGGCTCTCTCAGCTCGCCAAATGCGGTAGGCAGCCCAAGCCAGGGTACAGTTGCCCAGCAAGGTCAAGCTGGCCTGTGCAGTCACCACCCAGTCTAACTTGGGGTCGTTGTCAAACCAGTGCCAGGTGATTGCGCACATTGCCCCCGACAAAGCAGGCAGCATCGCCCAGCTTAGACCTCGCCATTCGGGCCGGCCCACTCGCTCCCCAAATTGCCACACGAGCACAACAGCAGCGATCCACTCCAAAACACTGGCAATGTGAATCCACCAGGTGGGAAGCGAAAGGGCGTGCATCAGGCGCTGAGGGAATGACGCAGCAGTTGGCGGTAAGTGGCCTCCTGCAACAGCATTTGCTTGTGCAGTTTGACCAAAATGTCTTTGGCCTGCTCGGGGCTCATGCGAGAAACCAAGGTCTCGAAAGCCCGCTGGCGAAATTGCTGCTCCAAAGAGAGCTCTAGCGTTTCATCCATCATTATCACCTCAGGGTGCTCAGGTAGAGAGGTCTGCAAAGAGTTCCAACAGCGCAGATCTGGCCAGGTAGTGCAAGCAGGATAATACATATCTTAACAAATCGCAACAACGTGACAAGATGCCGGATCTCGACGTGCCGGAAGGGAGCTTGGCCGAGGCGAGGGCAGAGAACCTCAACCCAGTGGCAGAAAAAGTACAGGCCCGTCAAGTTGGACAAAGGTGCATTTTGGATGGGGAAGGGGGAAGATTTTCCGGCAGGGATCCCTTTACATCCTTTCACGTTGTGCGACTTAGCAAGGCTCCATGATAGAAGTGAAGTACTCTGGAGCTTTGTTGCCACCCTTGCTGATTGGTGACTTACTTTGCTTGAATTGCCATGACCATTTTTGTGGGGAACCTAAACTATAAAGCCTCAACAGAAGAACTGAAAGCTTTCTTCCAGCAGAGGTGGAACGTTAAGTCGGTTACAATCCCGATAGACCGAGAGACAGGTCAGACACGAGGCTTCGCGTTTGTGGATCTGGCAACCGAAGCTGAGGAGGACGAAGCCATCGAGAGCGCGAACGGGCAGGAATTCATGGGCCGGCCTCTGCGTTTGGATCGAGCCAGGCCCCGCCGCCAAGCCTAAGCAAAGATTGTTCAACCCTGGGTTTGCCATTCTGGGCAACCAAAGGACTCCGTCCCGCTAACGCGAACGGCAAGGTTTATCCCAACAGATGGGAGAGCTGCAAAGTCTCCAAGAGCGCCCAAGATGGTAAGGTTGCTACATCTTTCCGACATTCATCTGGGCAGTGGTCTTGCCTACGGCCACATTAACCCAGCTACCGGCCTGAATACCCGTTTGGAAGATTTTGTAGCTTCTTTGCGCTTGTGCATTGACCATGCTCTCAACCAAGCGGTGGATCTGGTGTTGTTTGGGGGCGATGCTTTCCCCGATGCGACACCCCCCCCTCTCCATCAAGAGCTTTTTGCCCAACAGTTTCGCCGCCTGGCCGATGCAGGGATCCCAACCGTCCTGTTGGTGGGCAACCACGATCAGTACGGGCAGGGACAGGGAGGCAACAGCCTGGCTATCTACCGCGCTTTGGGGGTCTCAGGCTTTATTGTGGGGGACAGACTGGAAACTCATCGGATCGAAACTCGCGGTGGCCCGGTGCAGGTGACCACTTTACCTTGGCTGAGTCGCTCTGCTCTACTCGCCCAACAGGAAAGCTTGGCGCTTGAAGGGGAAATCCTCGCGCATCAGCTCCTGCAGCGCCTCCGCCTAGCCCTAGAAGGGGAGATCCGCACCCTGCAGCCAGGGATCCCGGCGATTTTGTTGGCTCACGTCATGGTGGAGACAGCCCGCTACGGAGCAGAACGCCATCTTTCGGTGGGCAGAGGATTTACGGTGCCCCTTTCGCTGCTGGCTCGGCCTGCCTATCAATATGTTGCCTTGGGGCATGTACACCGTCACCAGGTGCTGTGTCGGGATCCCTTGATGCTCTATCCCGGCAGCATTGAGCGGGTGGATTTTGGCGAAGAAAAAGAGGAAAAAGGCTGTGTGCTGGTGGAAGTCACCCCTACGGGGGCCAGCTATGAATTTTTGCCCCTGCCAACCCGTACCTTTCACACCATTCGCCTGGATCTGAGCGCAGATCCACCCCAGCAGGCGCAGTCCAAGCTGCTGGCCGCCATCGCCAAGGCCCCCGTGGCCGGCTCCATCCTGCGGTTGATCTACCGCATACGGCCCGACCAGCTAGAGTGCATTGATGAGCGGGCTCTGCACAACGCTCTTGCCCCTGCTTTTAGCTACACCATCGCCCCAGAAGTGGTCAGCCCCAGCCGCATCCGTCTGCCGGGATGGGATCCCAGCCGACTTGAGCCCCTGACGGCTCTGGAGCAGTATCTGGCCGACCGCAGCGATCTGGCCCCCTTGCACAACGATTTGCTGGCCGCGGCCCGTCAGTTGTTGGAGGAATATGTGGATCCTTTACAAGACTGGGCCCCCAACTGGGAGGAGC
>NZ_JANSIC010000172.1:4499-5560 GCF_047461955.1 Synechococcus sp. R55.7 | reverse complement strand
GCTCTCGCGCGTCTCGCAGTTCCACCGTCAAGTTGGCCTGCTGCTGTTGAAGGGCGCTGAGGCGGGATCCCGTGGTTTTCAGTTGTTGTTGAGCTTGCTCCAAGGCTTCTTGGCGGGCTTGCAGGGATCCCTCCAGTTGGACAATGCGCTGGTCGGCTTCGGCCTGTTCTGTCCTGAGCTGAAGGATCAGGGCTTGGCTCTGCTGTAGTTGCTCCTCCAGTTGAGCAAGGTGCGCTTCGTAGTCACGGTTGGCTGCCATCAGCTGTGCTATTTCCGCTTGCAGTTGTTGTAGCTGCGCCTGTAAGCTTTCCACCTGCTCTGGGGGAACATAGCCGGAAAGCCGCGCCATTTGGGCCTCGTGCTCTTGCTGTAACTGAGCGTAGCGCTCTTGCCACATCTGCAAAGAGGCCCTCAGCTCCAAAATCTGTTGCTCTAAAGCGGCAACCTGCTCTGGCCAGAAGGAGTCCAGATGCCGGGATGGGGCAGCTTCTGGCTCTGCAGCTTGCTGGGCAAGTTGGGCCTGCAGCTGATCCCGCTCCGATCGGAGCTGCTGGATTTGATGAAGCGCTGCCTCCAATTGGGCGCGTAGGTCAGCCACAACGCTGCTGGGCACCGAGTCCAACTGGCGTTTCTGCAGAATCTGGATTTGCTCTTGCAACTGCTCCAGTTCCGACTGATAGCAATCTCGCTGGGTTTGCAACTGCCGCTGCGCCCTTTGCTCAGCAGCGCGGGCAAGAGCCAGCTCCGTTTCTAGACGTTGCAGTTGTTCCCGCCAAACCCGCAAATCCTGCTGCAGCGTAGCCTGGTGCTGGAGCTCCGCCTGCTGGAGACGAATGGTGGCTTCCAGTTTTTGAATGCGCTGCTGATACTGGTTTTGAAAATCGGCAATCTGCTGGTTCATGTTGGCCAGGATCCGATCCCATTCCTGTTCCTGGAGCTCGATTTGTAGCCGCAAGGCTTCCACTTGCTTGCGGTAGTCGGCCAAGGTGGCCGGTTGAGGCTCATCGGCAAAGGGATCCGAGGCTGCCGCGGCTAATGTTCCAGGGATGGAATCTCCCCCA
>NZ_JANSIC010000172.1:0-4399 GCF_047461955.1 Synechococcus sp. R55.7 | reverse complement strand
GGCTGTACCCAGCCTTTCCAGGTGAGAATCTCCCCCAATTTCCGCCCGTAGCGACGCTGTTGGGCCAGAGCAACCCGCAACTGCTCGAAATCCAAATGGCCCAGTGCCACCAAAATCTCTCCCAGAGAAAGAGACTGGCTGGGCAGGAAGCGGTAGAGATCAGCCAGAGTGAGCCAGCCGCGCTCGAGACACACTTCTCCCAACTTGAGGTGGTTTTGCTGTTGCTCTCGCAGAGCCTGAGCCAACTGGGATTGGGAGATCAGACCCGCCCGCAGCAAACGCTGTCCCAGCGGTAAGCTCGACTCAGCCCCGTCGGCAGCAGCACCCCGCCCCTCCAGAAAGGGGAATGGGGTAGAGCCACTCTGGGAGGAAGAGGAGCGCGGAGGCATCAATAAAGTTCCCAGTTTAGGACTGTGTTGTTGCTGTACTTTAGCTTATCGCCCCTCAGGATAAAGCACAAAGAGATGCCAACGCCACATTGACCAGAAAACTGGGTTACAAGCCCCGCCCTTTATGACGGCTTCTTGATACAGTAACTGCGAACTCCGCCAGCTTGTTCGCCTGCGGCGGCACTGAGTGCTTCGTGGTGCAGTACCTCTTACTAGAGGGACATTAGAGGGACAAAGTATCTGGGAGTCTCTTCCCAGTAATTAGGGCGGCGGCATCCCTCTTCGTGCATAGGGATGGAGCAGTACAGCCTGTTAAGGAATCAAGGGGCACAGTAGCAACACCTAGCAAACCAACTTCGGAAGCAGAATGGATTGATGAGTAGTCAAGAGGTCTCTGCTATCTGCTCCATCCCATACTTCCCGGCTCTGGAAAACTGCCGGATAAAAGGCTTCAATACCGACCACATCCTCTCAATCGGATTCAACTCTGGTGCATACACAGGCAGGTCTATGATCCGCGCACCTGTTCCTTGAATCAAACCCTCCACTTCCGAACTCTAATCACCACCTTCCGCGCATCCAGTTCCGGACATGAGTCACTTTGCAAAAACTCCAGAAAATTGCTCTTCCGCATTCCACCCTTGATAACACAACAGCCTACTGCCTCTCTCCAGGAAATAGCTTCAATAATCTTATGTTTTTTCCCTTTGCATCTCTGACGGTAACTGTAAGCTCTTTGACTGCGTAAACTCCGAGATACCCCTCCGTTCCATTGCCTCTCACACCCTTGTCTGGTCTAGAATAGCTATATCTTCCACTGGTATATTCTTGACTTCTTAACTATAGGCTAATTGTTGCCTTTGCACCTCCTCTTCTCTGATTTTTACACTGCGGTAATTCTTTTTTAGCGTCATTCCTCGCTTTTTTAAAAAGTTGTCTATCGTAACAGCACTCACATCAGTATCCAGTTGCTCTCGTAGCAGTTCTTGATACTACCACGGATAATAGTTCAGGCGCCTTTCAATGACCGTCATAACTTCTTGCCGGTGTTGTTCCAGAATACCTACTCGCTTTGTGCCGACTTTCTTGGGGGATAAATCCTGAGTTTGTTGATACTGATGCACCCAGTGGTGCAGTGTTCTTTGGGTTACCATGAACTGTTCCGCTACCTGGCGAGTGGAGGTCTTGCCTGCCTGATAAGCTGCCACAACTCTTTGGGATAAATCTAACAAATAGGTTGGTATATATCTCTCTTTTCTCTTGGATACTTGTATCCTAATTCATAGGCTGTAATCGGTGAAGTGCCAAAAATGATTCTGATTCTTGTTTCAGCATCGTTGCTGAGCAACCGCTAGGGTGTAGAGACGCGGATCTTCGACAAGAGGATCCCTAGGAAAAAACGAGAAAGAAGGAGAGAAAATCATGTCTGCCAGCACCCTTGTCCGTTGCGCCTGTGAACACTGCAACTGCAGCTTCGAGAGCAGCCAAGGCTATCGCTACGAAGGTCAACTCTACTGCAGCGAAGCCTGTGCCACCCACAATCACGAGCACCCTTCCGCCTGCTGTGTGGCTTCCCACTGCTGCCAGTAGGGTTCAAGGTAGCCCATCATCCCCAGCCCTTTCCTCTGGGATCCATTTCCCCCCTGGGCCGTTTTTGATAGGCTCCTGAGAAGTTCTACTCTTGTCGGCCAAGGGGTCGGCCTAGCTTGCATGGATTACGGCTGGCGCGAAGATACTCCGCACCGCTGGGAGCTGCTGCCCACTCCCCCCCAGTTCAATCCGCAACTGAGCCGGGAATACGGCAAGTATGCGGCCAAGGTGATGGCCCTGCGGGGTCTGCACACCTGGGAGCAGGCGCAGGCCTTCGTGGATCCCGAACACTATTCCCCCACACCACCAGCATCCCTGCCGGATCTGGAGCGGGCGGTGGCGCGGCTGCTGCAGGCACGGGAAAGGGAAGAGACCCTGTGCATTTGGGGGGACTTTGACTGCGATGGTGTCACCAGTACCAGTCTCCTGCTCTCGGCGTTACAACCCTTGGGCTTCCGAGTCCAGTTCTCCATACCGCTGCGCAGCACCGAGGGGCACGGGCTCAATCCTCAACGGCTACAGCAGGTGCTGGCCCAGGGCTGCCAAGTGATCCTGACGGTGGATTGCGGGGTGGGCAATGCTGCCGAAATTGCCATGGCCCAAGTCCAGGGGGTGGACGTGATCGTGACGGATCACCACATGCTGCCGGATCCCTTGCCCGCTGCCTATGCGGTGGTCAACCCCTTGCGATTGCCGGCTGAACATCCGCTGCGCTTCTTGCCGGGGGTGGGAGTGGCCTACAAGTTGGCGGAGGCGCTCTACCAAGCCCTAGGGATCCCTGGTGTCGAGCAGCACCTGGATCTGGTGGCGGTGGGAATTGTGGCCGATGTGGCGGTGTTGCAGCGGGAGTGCCGCTACTTGGTGCAGCGGGGCCTGCCGGTGCTGGCCAGTACGCAGCGCCCGGGGTTGCGAGCTCTGCTGGCCCAGGTTAGCAACGGCCAGCTCCAGAGGTCGCCGACAACCCAGGATATTGCTTTTCGCATCGCCCCCAAGTTGAACGTCATTGGCCGCTTGGAAGACGCCAGCTTAGCAGTGGAGCTGCTGACCACCTCCGATCCAGAGCGGGCCCAGGCGCTGGTGCAACGGTTTGTTGCCCTTGACGAAGAGCGCCGGCAGCTCACCCAGCAAGTGATCCAAGAGGCCAGCCAACAGGTAGAGAGCTTGGATCTGACCCGGGAAGGAGCCATTGTTCTGGCGGAAGCCGGCTGGAACCCAGGGGTTCTGGGGATCGCGGCGGCGCACTTGGTGGAGCAGTATAACTGCCCAACGGTGTTGATCGCCAAAGACGAAGCGGCGGGACGGGGCTATGGGTCGGGCCGTTCCCTGCCAGGGGTGAACCTGGTGGAGGCCATCGAGGCCGTGCGCCCCCTCTTGCGGCGGGGAGGCGGACACCCCATGGCCGCCGGGATCCAAGTGGATCTGGCTTGCCTGGCCGCTGTGCAACTGGCGTTGCAGCGGGAGCTGGCCGCGCGGGTTAGCCCGGATCAGCGGGCTCGCGCCTTGGCGGTGGAGATTATCCTCGACTGGGAGCTACTGGTCTCTCAGGATCGGGATGGGGTGGCAGAGCTGGATGAGGTGTATCGGCAATTGCAGCTTCTGCAGCCCTTTGGGCACGGCAACCCCAACCCCGTCGTTGCCTTGATGAACTTCCGCCCCAATAGCTCCAACCTGGGAGTCTCCCGCAATGGCCGCCACCTCAAGTTTGAACTCCAAGGCTCGCCGGGATCCCGTACTCTGTGGTTTTGGCAGGCCGGAGAAGAGCTGGAGCGTTGGCAAAAATGCCAAGCTTTGGACATCGCCCTCCAGTTGGAAGCGGATGACCGGGGCAAACAGCCTTGGCAGGGCAAGGTGCTGGCAGTGCGCCCTGCGGGAGAGTGGCAGGCACCCACCATTTCCGCCCCTCGCCTACAGATCCAAGATTTTCGGCAGAAACCCCTGCCGGATTCGCAGCAGGGGGCCATCTGTTACGACGGGCAGGAGGCCGAGAACTTTGTTCCACCACCCAAAGGGAAAGAGCTGGTACTGGCCCGCTGGCCCTGGCTACCGGCGGACTTGGCACAACTGCTGCAACAGGTACAGCCCCGAACCCTGATCCTGGCCGCTTCTGCCTCCCCCTGGGAGCAGATCCCCGCCCGAGTCAACTGGCTGATGCAACAGTGGCAGGCAGGCCAACGGGATCCCGACGAGCTGGCTGCGGCAACCGGCTTTCCCCGGCAGTGGCTGGCGGAACTGGACGGCCCGGAGCAGATCCCCACCTTGCTGATGGGCCGCCTTCAGGAATCCCAAGCCTTTCACCGCTGGCTGGATGAGGCCAGCCCCACCCAGATTGCCCAACTGTGTCAGCGGCTAATGCAATCGGATCCCCTCTCAAGAGAGACAAGAGAGAAAAGAGAAAAGAACGGAGAGTAGTGAGAAGGGAG
>NZ_JANSIC010000171.1:0-5579 GCF_047461955.1 Synechococcus sp. R55.7 | reverse complement strand
CAGGGATCCCGAACCCACGCCAATGGTCGGGCAGACCCAAAAGAGGGGCCGGAGCAGCCCCCCTTGGGTTTGAGAGTCTTGATTAGATTCCTCGTCAGAGCAGGGAGAGGCGCTCTCCTCGTAACTGGAACTACTTGATCTTGACGGTGGCGCCGGCTTCTTCCAGCTTCTTCTTGATGTCGTTGGCTTCCTCTTTGGCAACCCCTTCTTTGACGGGTTTGGGAGCCGCCTCGACCAGATCTTTGGCATCCTTCAGACCCAAGCCGGTCAACTCGCGCACCACCTTGAGGATGGCGATCTTCTTGTCGGCTGGCACAGCCTCGAGGATGACATCAAAGGCAGTTTGCTCTTCCACCGGCTCAGGGGCTGCCGCCGGAGCTGCCGCCGCCGCTGCCACAGGAGCTGCCATGACCATGCCGCCGGCTGGGGCTGCTGCACTGACGCCAAAGGTTTCCTCGATGGCTTTCACCAGCTCGGAAGCTTCCAGCAAGCTCAAGGCTTTCAACTCTTCCAAAATCTTTGCAACGCGCTCTGAAGGCATGATGGTTTCTCCTTAAGGGGTAATGGAATGGATGACATAGGTTTGGGCTGATGAACCGAAGCCCTTTAGGCAGCCTCTTTGTCGGCAATGGCCCGGATGGCCCGCCCCAGAGAGGCTGGGATCTCGTGGATACCGCGCGCCACTTGCGTGGGCACAGCATTGAGCCCGACCGCCAGGCCGGTGGCCACCGACTTGAGGCTGCCCGCCACTTGGGCCATGAGCACTTCCTTGGGCGGTAGCTCGGCGATGGCCTTGGCCTGCTCCAAGGTCAGGGATAGCCCTTCAATGCCAGCACCGCGGAACTCGGTTTTCTTGGTTTGCTTGGCAAAATCTTGATACGCCTTCAGGGCGGCTGAAATATCGCCCCGAATCAAGATAAAGGCCGTCGGCCCCGCCAAAAAGGGAATGATCCCTGCCCAAGCTTTTTGGTCGGCGATGGCTCGCCGCATCAGGGTATTCTTAACAACCATGCAAACCGAATCCGACTTGCGCAGCTCTGCCCGCAGTTGGTCCATCTCCGCAACGGTCAGCCCCTTGTAGTCGATCACCAGCACCATTTGGCTGGCCTGCAGCAGGGATCGGACTTTATCGACGATCTCCGCTTTCTTCGCTAAAGGTTGCTTGCCCATGCGCTCACCTCCTTTGTTGTCAATGGTCACCCAGGGTTAACGGGTGGTGAATCTGGGTTCTGCCAAACAGAATGCGTCCCAGCCGTGGCCGAGACGCATGGAGATAAGCGCACCCTCAAAAGCGATCCAAGAAGGGATCCCTTTGAACTTCGCTCAAACCTCGGCAGGAGATTAAGCCCGCGGGCACCTGCTGTCTTCGGCTTGCTATTCGACTGGGGAAAGATGTTCTGCCGGGATCCTCCTCCAAATTACACTCACTCAAACCCTTTTCAACCCATCGCAGCGCCGAAGCCAGGCTTAGGTCGCCAACTTCAGCTCCCGCAGGGCATTGATATCAACCTCAATCGAGGGCCCCATTGTAGCAGAAACGTGTAGGGTTCGCCAATACTTGCCCTTGGCTCCAGAGGGACGGTTGCGATCGATGGACTCCTGCACTGCCTTTAGGTTCTCCAGCAGAGCTTCGACGGGGAACTTGCACTTGCCGAAGATCAAATGCACAATGCCGGTGCGATCCGCCCGGTACTCCAGCTTGCCGGCTTTAAACTCTTTGATCGCCTGGGCCAGATCCATGGTTACCGTTCCCCCCTTGGGAGAAGGCATGAGGCCGCGCGGCCCCAACAGCCGCCCCAGCTTAGCCACCTGGGGCATCACATCGGGGGTGGCGATCAGAAGGTCAAAATCCATCATGCCCTTGCTGATTTCCTCGATCAGGTCTTCATAGCCAACCCGATCCGCCCCTGCATTTTGGGCCTCCACCACTTTCTCGCCACGGGCAATCACCGCCACCCGGATCTCTTGGCCGGTGCCCCTGGGCAAGACTACAGTGGTGCGCAGTTGTTGGTCGGCGTACTTGGGGTCGATCCCCAGGCGGATGTGAACCTCTGCCGCCTCTTCAAATTTGGCGGTGGCCGTCTCTTTCATCAGGGCCAAAGCGGCTTCGGGAGCATAGGCAATGGGCTTCACCTTCTCCCGCAAAGCCTGCATACGTTTGGAAAGCTTTCGAGCCATCGTTTCTCCTCGGGGTACTGGCGAGAACTTCTCTCCCCCACAGTGGTTTGCTAGAACAACTTTTTCAAGACCGTGAACACCTCAGATAGGGCAAGGGATCCCTCCATCAATCCACCACCGTCACCCCCATGCTGCGAGCAGTTCCGGCAATAATTTTCATGGCCGCCTCCACATCGTGGGCATTCAAATCCGGCAGCTTCTGCTCGGCGATCTGGCGCAGTTGAGCTCGGGTCAGGGATCCCACCTTGGTTTTGTGGGGCTCGCTGGAGCCAGACTCAATGCCCAGAGCCTTCTTGATCAACACCGAAGCCGGCGGCGTCTTGAGGACGAAGGTAAAGCTGCGATCCTCGAAGATGGAGATCTCAACCGGTACCACCATCCCGGCCTGATCCGCCGTCTTGGCGTTGTACTCCTTACAAAAGGCCATGATGTTGACCCCGTGTTGACCCAAGGCTGGGCCAATGGGGGGAGCGGGGGTGGCCTTGCCCGCCTGAATGGCCAACTTGACCACGGCCACCAACTTCTTAGCCATGAAACGCAGTTACACCTCTTTTCGCACTTGACCAAACTCTAATTCTACCGGGGTATCGCGCCCGAAAATCGAGATCAACGCCTTGAGCTTGCCCCGTTCTGGGCTGACCTCCACCACCTCGCCGTAGAAACCCTGGAAGGGGCCGGATAGCACCTCGATGCGATCCCCAGGGGCCATGTCGATTTTGAGGGGCACTTCCTCCACCTCGACGCTGCTGAAGATGCGCTGGACTTCGCTTTGGCTGAGGGGACGCGGTGTAACATGCCCCCGACCGCGACCGTAGGCCCGTTTTTCTTCGGTGCCAACAAAGTTGATCACATTGGGGGTTGTTTTCACCACCATCCAAGTGTCGTCGTTCATGTCCATGCGTACCAGGACATAGCCGGGAAAAATCTTCTCCTCTTGCTCCTGGCGCTTGCCGGTTCGATCCAGCTTGAAGCCCGTCCGCTTCGGGATCACCACCTCGACAATTTGATCCGCCACATCCAAAGCAGCCGCCCGTTGCATCAGGGTGCTCTTCACTTTGTTCTCGCAGCCTGAGGCCACCTGCACGGCGTACCAGCGCAGGTTGCGACGCTCTTGACCTTCCCCCTCGTCTGGTTCCGGGATCGCGTCTGCAGGCTCAAAGTGCTCCACACGGCCCCCACGACGTTTTCGCTGCTGCTCTGGCCTCATCACCTCACATCCTCCCTGTAGCCATCCTTGAACATGACTCTCTTGCCCCTCAGGACAGAACATCACAAGAACAGCTGAGTGGCTACCCAAGCAAACACTTGATCGACCAGGTAGATGAAGGAAGCAAAAGCCAACACAATCAGTAAGACCCCTACCGACTCGCCGATCAATTGCCGGCGGCTCGGCCAAACAATCTTGCCCAATTCCACACGGGTCTCGTGAATGAAGCCCGGGATCCCTTTGAGTTCGGTGGAACTGTCTTTGGAGTGACCCCGGCTGGCGGGATCCAAACGCTGTTCCGTATCGGCTTTGCTGGAGGGGGTGCTCTTAACCACGGCGGTGTTCTCCTAATGGATCCCGAAAACGGTGTACCGCATTTCAGCAGGCACGGGATCGGCTTTGCGATCCTAACAGATTTACCGGGAATGGGATCCAACCTTAGGGAGTGGGGGTGGGCTCAGGTGCCAAGGAACCGGGAGAAAGCGGGAGGGAGCGGCGGCGGGATTGGTTAAATTGCTCCACAGCAGCATCAACGCTGGCCTTGCCGTCCCAGCGGGAAGCAGCATTCTGGCGGGAGAGGAAGTCGGCAGCCCGGAAGAGATCGTTGACGTTGATGCTGGTGCCATCCAACAGAGGGGGATTGCTGTCGCGGCGAATGGCCTCGTTGACACTTCCGCTTTGGGCCAGGGCCACCCCAGAACCGCTCAGAACCGAGCTCAAAGCCATCCCCACCAGGAGCAGTGCTGGGGGCGAGGGGATCCCACGCCAGCAGACGGGCGATGGATTCAGGAGACGGTTGAGAAGCTTGCCGAGCATGATTTATTTCTCCGCTTCGTTTACACGAGGGTGCTGCTCCGCCAGCCCCTCTACCAACAACTGCTGCTCTTCGGCGGTCAAGGGGCGCTTGGCCAACAGGTCTGGCCGCCTTTGCCAGGTTCGAACCAGCTGCTGCTGCAGACGCCAACGGGCAATGGCTTGATGGTCGCCTGAGAGGAGTACCGGCGGCACCTTGTACCCCTGAAACTCTGGCGGGCGGGTGTACTGAGGATAGTCCAGCAGCCCCGCCTCGAAGCTTTCCCTCTTTAACGAGTCTACCTTGCCCACAGTGCCCGGCAAGAGCCGCACCACGCCGTTGATCAGGGCCAGCGCCGGAATTTCCCCCCCGGTCAGGACAAAATCCCCCAGCGACACCTCGCGGGTGGCCAGGTATTGGCGGATGCGTTCGTCAAAGCCTTCGTACTGGCCACACAGCAGGATCAGCTGCGCCTTCTGGGCCAGCTCCTGCAGCAGCGCCTGGTTTAGCGGTTGCCCCTGGGGCGTCAGCAGAATGATCTCGCAGGGATCCAACCGGGGCAGGGAGGCGACAGCAGCGAAGAAAGGCTCTGGCTTGAGCACCATGCCCACCCCACCCCCGTAGGGCTCATCATCGACACGGCGGTGCTTATCGGTGGCGAAGTCGCGTGGATTGGTGCAGTGGACTTCGGCGATCCCCTGCTGTAGGGCTTTGCCCACCAGCCCAATGCGCAGCGGCGTTTCAAAAAATTCGGGGAAAAGGGTAAGGATATCGAACCGCACAGGACTCAGGACGAGGTGCGCAACCGCTCCAAATCCAGGCGCAAGGACTCAATCTGATGGATCAGCTCCATCAACTCAGCCATCTCTTCTCTGGAGATAGCCGGCTTGTTGGGGGAGGAAGCTGGTGTCGGGGGAGCATTCTCGACAGGCGCTTCAGAGTCAGGACTTGCCGAGGGGGCGTTGGCGGCTGGATCCCTGAGACTCTCAACGTAACGAACTGCCTCCTGCTCGATCAACTCTCCCTTTTGCTCCAGCTCCGCCGCCAGTTGTCCCAAGTCCATCGAAAGGCGGTTGAGGTTTTCGGTGCGCTTTTCCGGGTCTTGCAGGATCTCCACCAGAGCGGTGGCCGTGCCGTAAAAAATGTGGCGAGCCCGCGTGAACCAATCTGAAGAGTGAGAACTCATGGCAGCAGAAAGAGGTGGGTTGTGGATTATTCTAGGCGATCCACCCGACGGGATGAGCCCAAGGATACAAGCAGAATACCCGGCGTTCGAGGACAGACTGGAGTCTAGTTCTCCAAAGTCTTGAGGGCAATCTCAACCTGAAGACAGGGCTCAATCGACGGCGCGGATCTCGCCACTGTTTAGGCGCTCCACAATCGATTCCAGCAGTTCGTGCT
>NZ_JANSIC010000170.1:4169-5636 GCF_047461955.1 Synechococcus sp. R55.7 | reverse complement strand
TAGGACTGAGCCCAGTCGCGTCAGCGTTGCGGAGCAACATGGTTTACACCTTCGAGATCATCGGCATCGCCCCTGCTCTACAGTTCTTTCATCAGCAACAGAAGCTGGCCCAGCGGCCCTGTGGGGTGGAATACCTGGGTACCAGCTCCTGCACCCTCGATGCGTTGCTGGGATCCGTGGAGGAAGTGCCGGCCCGGCGCGGCTGGGACTTGGATCAGTTGGTCGACGCTGTTATCCGCTTTTGGTGCAGCAACCCCGATTTGGTGAGTTTGTGGCGCTCTCGTTTTCGCGATGCCGGGCGAGATGCGCTGTTGGTCTCGCGAGTGGGGCATATTCAATCACTGCGGCAGGAATTTGAATGGCTGCTGAAGCAGTAGGTGCCGAGCGCCACTCTCGCCACCTGGGTGGGAGAATGTGCGGTTAGCAGGTAGGCTAAGGGCAGAACTAATTTGTGAGCACCCATGAGCGACACAGTTTTCGGCAAGATTATTCGCAGGGAGATCCCTGCACAAATCGTTTACGAAGACGATAGAGCCCTGGCCTTCAAAGATATTGCCCCCCAAGCCCCTGTCCACATTTTGGTGGTGCCCAAAGAGCCCATCCCCGGCATTTCCCAGGCCAAGCCCGAACATGAGGCATTGCTGGGACATCTCCTGCTGACCGCTCAGCGGGTGGCTGCCGAGGCAGGTTTAAATAAAGGCTACCGATTGGTGATCAACGAAGGAGAGGACGGCGGGCAAACCGTCTTTCATCTCCACATTCACGTTCTGGGCGGTCGGGGGATGGGCTGGCCCCCAGGTTGAGCGATGGTTTTTCCCACCCATTGGAGCCTCTGCAGGTACAATCCTGTCATTACTGAGGATAAACGGCGGGCGGGGTCTGGGATCGATGGAGTGGCACGTAACCGATGCAGAGAGTTTGATGATCATCGACCAGGAGGTGGGCAAGCACGAGCTTTCTCCTGCTGAGTATGAGGTGGTTCGTCGGGTTATTTATGCTACTGCCGACTTTGAGTACTTGAACCTCATCCGTTTTGGTAACGAAGCCTTACAGGCTGGGGCGGCGGCCTTGGCAGCGCGTACCACCATTGTGGTCGATGAGCCGATGGTACAGGTGGGCATTGCCTGGGCTGTTCAGAACACCTTTTCCAACCCCATCTACTGCGGCAGCGAAGCGATTACCCGTCCCCAAAGGGACAAGACCCGCTCCGCTTGGGGCTTGGAAACCCTGGCCCAACGCTACCCTGAGGCGATCTTTGTGATTGGCCAATCCCAGACTGCCCTCTCCACCTTGGTGCAGCTGATTAGAAAGAAGGAGGTGGCCCCTGCTCTGGTCATCGCCACGCCGGCTGGGTTTGTGAACGTGGTGCAAGCCAAGCAGGAGCTAGCCGATTCCATGGTGCCCCACATCCGCACTGAGGGACGCAAAGGAGGCCCGGCAGTGGCTGCAGCGGTGTTGGATGGCCTG
>NZ_JANSIC010000170.1:0-4069 GCF_047461955.1 Synechococcus sp. R55.7 | reverse complement strand
GAGGTTATCGCTACGCAACATTTTCCCGAACCGGTCAGCCCCTACCAGCGCTGGCGACAGAGGTATGCCCCCTCAGATCCCCTCTCTTCGGGTTTGGGCAGCGTCCCTTATCGGCCAGCCCAGCAGGGATCCCAAAGGATTCAACAGGGAACAGAGGGGCTGCCCTTAGGGCCTGCGACCCGCCAAGGGGAACAGCTGGAGCAGATCGGGATCCGCCTGGGAGAAGACAGCCCCTTCTTCCTACATCCCAGTGGCTTGGTCTATCGGCAGTCCTATTGAAGTTTTTGTGAGTCTGTTCGCTACAGGGATCCCAGCTTCCCCAGGGAGAAGGGCTGGAGGTGAGGG
Organism: Synechococcus sp. R55.7; assembly: GCF_047461955.1. Classification (NCBI taxonomy): domain Bacteria; kingdom Bacillati; phylum Cyanobacteriota; class Cyanophyceae; order Synechococcales; family Synechococcaceae; genus Synechococcus; species Synechococcus sp. R55.7. The sequence goes on along the minus strand of NZ_JANSIC010000170.1, from coordinate 3,724 downwards.
ATCATCTCTCACTTCTCCCTTCTCACTGCTCACGCCTCAATCAGTAATGATTCCCCACCTTGCGGTGGTGGATGGCGGTGAGGCCCTCTGGGCTGGAGACCCGACCAGCTTCTAGGGTGCTGTACACCACCCAGTGATCGCTGGTTTCCAGGCGGCTCACCACGCGGCACTCCAGGTAGGCCAAAGCATCGGCCAAGATGGGGGATCCGTTGGCAGCAGGGTAGGTCTTGATCCCGGCAAAGCGGTCGGCTCCCGGTGGAAATCGCTTCAGGAAGTGGCGCATCAAGGGTTGGTAATGGCCTTCTTGCAGCACATTTAACACGAAGGTATCTCCCACCTGCAGGAAGGATTCGATGGCCCGATCCTTGGCCACCGCAATGCTGATCCCCGGCGGATCGGTGCTGGCTTGGGCCACCCAGGAGGCAAGCATAGCGCTGGTGGCTTGCCCTTTGCGGGCTGTGATAATGTAGAGGCCATTGCTGATGCGGCCCAGGGCGCGATCCAGGTCGGCATCCAAGGCTTTCATCTGCTGAATGCTGCGATCCCGGGTCAGCCACTGCCCCAGATCGGTACCTGCTTCTTCGGCCAGTTGCAGCAGAGCCTCGCCGGCAGGCTGCTTAAGCAGAATGGGGGCAAACACCTCTTTGGCGCCGATTTCTTGCAGTGTGTTGCGGCAGAGGTACACCGACTCATCATCTTCGCCGCCCGACTCAAACAGACCAAAGCCTTGCTTGCTGTGGGCAGAGGCCAAAAGGGTTTTCAGCAGCACTTGAGTGGTGGCGGCCTCAGGCCCTGATTGGGGCGGCATGCCTATCACCACACCGGCGGCCAAGCTCATCAGCTCCCGCACCTCGTGGGCATCCACCAGCCGCAAATCTGCCAGCTCCACCTGGATGCCGGTTTTTTGGATCCCACGGGCAATGGCTTGAGCCAAGGTTTCCGCCTGGCCATAGCCGGACAGGTAGAACACTGCCACCAGGCGCTCGGCTTTGGCCTGCTCCAGGCTCCAGGTGCGGTAGTGCTCCACCCAGTCGGACAGGTGATGGCGCAGCAGGGGGCCGTGGCCGGTAGCAATGGCAGCGATGGGAGGCAAGGCTTCCATGCGCTTCAGGGCAGACAACACCGAGCGGGCATTGGGCCCCATGAGGCAGTCGTAGTAGAGCTTGAAGTCGGCCTGCAACAGGTGGGGATGTTCGTCCCAGGCGAAATCGTCGCAGTAGTGCATCCCAAACACGTCGCAGGTGTAAAGGATCTGGGTGCCGTGGTCGTAGGTGAGGATGGTGTCGGGCCAGTGCAAGTTGGGGGCAGAGATAAATTCCAGGACATGCCCCTTGCCCAGATCCAAGCGATCTCCCTGTTTCACCACCAGCCGCTGGAAGGGCCGATGCACCAGATCTTCCAGAAATTGCACCGCCACCTTGGAGGCCACCACCGTCATCTGGGGCGCCAGCTCCAGCAGATCCCCAACCAGGCCGCTGTGATCTGGCTCGGTGTGGCTGACCACCAGGTAGTCGATCTGGGCAGGATCTAGGATCCCTTGCAGGCAATCCAGGTACAACTGGCGAAACTTCTCGTGGGAGGTGTCGATGAGGGCCACCTTCTCGCCGCGAATCAAGAAGGAGTTGTAGGTGGTGCCATTTTCCAGAGCAAATTCGATGTCAAATCGATCCCGATCCCAATCTTGGGAGCGAATGGCAAGGGTGTCGGCCCCGATGGGCAGAGTTTGCAGCGTCAGATGGGGCTGGGCCAGGCGAGGTGCGACTTGAGGTGCAACTGCAGTGGTGGCCATGTTCTCTCCCTAACTTTAAGTCGGGTCACAATCCTGATCTCAATGTAACTGAATGTTTATGTTGACGGCGGATGAAGATGAGCTATGCAGGTTTGGAAATCCTTATGGAATGCTTTTAGGGATCCTTGGGTTCCTGCCAATCGAAGGGGTTAGGACTTAGGGCTGTAGCAAACTGGGCCAGGGTGTGGCGCAACTGATCCAGGTTTTGGCCGGTGGCGGCGGAAACAAACAGGGCTTTGGGGTAGAGCAGGCGGACGTCTTCCACCCATTCGGGGTCGAGGCGGTCGATTTTGTTGAACACCAGCTGGCGGGGACCAGTGGCCAAGGGCAGCTTGTCCAGCAAGGTTTCCACCGCCTCGATCTGTCCTTCCCAGTTGGGGTGAGACAGATCCACCACATGCAGCAGGGCATCCGCTTCCGTCACCTCTTCCAGGGTGGCTTGAAAGGCATCCACCAGTTGGTCTGGTAATTCGGTTAGGAATCCCACTGTGTCGGTCAACAGCACCGCCTGCTGGTCGGGCAGCTCCAGCCGCCGCGTGGTGGGATCCAAGGTGGCAAAGAGTTGGTCGGCCACGTAGACCTGGGCATGGGTGAGGGCATTGAGGAGGGTGGATTTGCCGGCGTTGGTGTAGCCCACCAGGGCCACCACGGGAATTTGGGATGCCTCGCGCCGTTGGCGCAGCCGCTGGCGGTGGCGGCGCAGCTCTTCCACCTCTTGCCGCAGCTTGCTGATGCGCCGCTGGATGGCCCGCCGCTCCATTTCCAGTTGGGTTTCCCCAGGGCCACGGGTGCCGATGCCCCCACCTAGCCGAGACATGGTGCGCCCGCGACCGGCCAAGCGAGGTAGCAAATACTGCAGTTGGGCCAGCTCCACCTGCAATTTTCCGGCCCGGGTTCTGGCCCGCTGGGCAAAAATATCCAAGATCACCTCGCTGCGATCCACCACCCGCACCCCCACCGCCTCTTCCAAGGTGCGCACCTGGCTGGGGGTGAGTTCCCGGTCGAACACCACCAAGTTAGCGCCCAGATCCTGGACCAGCAGAGCCAGCTCTTGCACCTTACCGGATCCGATTACCGTGGCCGAATTGGGGCCTTCCCGCCTCTGCCAGAGGGCTTGCAGCACCTGTCCGCCGGCACTCTCCACCAGGCGGCTCAGCTCCGCCAACCCATCCATGAGATCCTCGTAGCTCTGCCCGGACTCCTGCAGCCCCACCAGGATGGCCCGATCCTGATCCAGATCCACCTGGCGGGCGGTCAACTGGCGCCGAAACCCATCCTCCAGCTCCGCCACCAGCTCCTGCAGATCCTGTTCTGCCAGGATCCCCAAAGGCAAAGGCTCAGAAACCTGCCAACGGCGCTCTCCCTCCGGCAGCAGATGGGCCAGATAGGCCCGGTGAACAAAGCCCGTAGCCGCTCCTCCCCGGCGTCGGTGCCCTCCTGACTTGGACACGGAAAGGGTGATGAGGGCATCCAAACGCTGCAAAGCCATGGCCGTCAGCGCTTTTTGACCGGGGCCCCCCTCCCCCATTTGGGTGGTGATGCAGCGGATCCCGGATAGGCGCTCGGCCCCCTGGCGGGGCAATTCCCAAGCGGGAATCTGGGTTTCAAAAGGGGATCCCACCCCTACGCGGATCACCTGGCCGCGCCGGTTGAGGTAAACGCTGATGGGCCGGCCTTCCAACTCTTGGGTCAGGGATCCCAGCCGTTGGGCAAACTCCACCGTCACCAGGCGGTTGGGGGGTAGGCGCAGTTGGTAAAGCCGTTGCAGTTGCTTTTGTTGGTGGGGCTTTAACCCTTTGGCCTGTTCGGGAAAGCGTCGTGGAGCGATAGCAGAGCTGAAGCGGGGGTCGGTCTGATGGCGAGAGGTGCTAGCCCTGGGCATGGGGACGGGGAAAGACCCAAAAACAAGCTTTCATCTACCATACACGCTAGCTG